>JAJFUN010000044.1 GCA_021372375.1 Pelosinus sp.
TCCAGATGCTACTGCACCCAATCGGTTTTTTACCTTTATTCTATTAAACTATTAGCCCGGCTGTTTTTATACATTGATTCCACTCGGTAGCACTTACTTACTGAAATCCAAACAACAAACCAATGCGATAAACCATAAAAGCCATGATCCAGGCAACAACAAGCTGATAAAGCATCATCAGGCAAACCTGTCGGATAGACTCCAATTCATACCGCATAACATTTAGGGCAGCGACACACGGTATATAAAGCAAAGTAAAAATCAGAAAAGCAAACGCGGTCAAGGGCGTAAACACCTGTGTCAGCGTCAAAGCAATAGACTCACCTTCACCTGTTCCGCCTGCTAACACCGCGAGCGTGCTGATAACAGATTCTTTGCCCGTAAGTCCCGCAACCAAAGCAGTTGCTGCCCGCCAATCACCAAAGCCGAGTGGAGCAAAAACGGGCGCAACAATCGCACCGATAGCTGCCAGCATGCTTTCATTAGGATTTTTCACCATATTAAAACGGAGATCAAAATTCTGCAACAGCCAAATAATAATGCTAGCAGCAAAAATTACAGTAAATACCTTCTGGACATAATTTCGCGCCTTATCCCATACATGTAGGGAAATGCCCTTTGCCGTTGGTAAGCGATAAGCAGGCAATTCCATTACAAAAGGCACCGGATTGCCTGTATAAACAAAAGTTTTGAGTAAATAACCAGTAAAAACCGCCATAAAAATACCAGTGGCATATAGTACCATCATGACTAATGACTGATATTCCTGAAAAAAGGCAGCAATAAACATTCCGTAAATGGGAAGCTTTGCACTACAGGAGATAAACGGCGTCAACAAAATAGTCATCTTTTTGTCGCGTTTGCTTGGTAATGTCCGCGTAGACAAGATGGCCGGCACACTGCAGCCGAACCCAATAAGCATGGGTACAAAGGAAGAGCCGGATAAACCAATTTTCCTGAGCAGTTTATCCATAACAAAAGCAGTACGTGACATATAGCCAGTATCCTCCAACAAGGAAAGGAAAAAATACAAAACAATAATTATCGGTACAAAGGAAAGCACACTGCCCATGCCGGTAAGCGCACCATCGATAATTAGCGAATGAATTGGCGCACTTACGCCTACCACTGTCAGAAAGCTATCGGTATAATGAATAACTGCGGCAATACCATCATCCAGTATCTTGCGCAAAGTACCGCCAATCACATCAAAAGTCAACCAGAAAATCATAAACATGATCAATAAGAAAATCGGCATTGCAAAATATTTATGAGTCAGGCAGCGATCAATTAAAACAGACCTGGTCTGTGCGATTGTTTCGCCCTGTTTGTGCACAGTCTCCTTACAAAGCTGTTCAATATAGCTATAGCGCATATCTGCCAATGCCGCTTCATGGTCGAGTCCCAATATTTTTTCCATTTCATCGACAACATGGCTGATAATATGCTGCTCATTAGCCGTTAAAGATAATTCTTCTATCAAAGCCGTATCGCCTTCGACCAATTTAGTTGCAGAAAACCGTAGCGGCAAACCCTTTGCGCGCACTTTAGGCTCAATCAAATGGGCTACAGAATGTATCGCGCAATGCACCTCACCGCTGCAAAAATCCAGCCTTTTGGGCAATGAATGCTTTTGCGCAATATCAATAGTGCGCAAGACCAACTCTTCCACACCTTCGCCCTTATTGACGGAAATAGGCACAACTGGAATACCTAGCTTTTCCTCTATTTTGAGCGTATCGATAAAACTGCCGCTACAGAGCAATTCGTCCATCATATTAAGGGCGATAATCATCGGCAAGTTAAGTTCCATCAGTTGGAGTGACAAATACAAGCTCCGCTCAATGTTTGTCGCATCAATAACGTTAATGATAGCATTTGGTTTTTCCCGGAGCAGCATATTGAGCGTCACTACTTCTTCCGAACTGTAAGGAGAAAGTGAATAAATCCCCGGCAAATCCACGAGATTTATATCTTTTCTTGCTATAAGCGCACTTGTTTTCTTTTCAACGGTAACACCGAGAAAATTACCGACATGTTGGCTTCCGCCTGTTAAATAATTAAAGAGTGTACTTTTCCCCGAATTTTGATTACCAATTAGCGCAAAAACCTGCTTCATGCCTCAACCTCAATAATTTCAATTTTATTCGCATTTTCTATACGCAGCGTCAATTCATAGCCGCGTAAAAATAATTCTATAGGGTCACCTAAAGGTGCTTTTTTGCGTACCAACACTTTCGTTTTAGGGGTCAAGCCCATATCTAATAAGCGTCTTCGCAAGAGACCTGAACCGCCAACTTCAGTAATTAGTCCCGTTGCGCCAATGCTTAATTCATCCAAAGTCATTATCGTCACTCTTTCTCTTGCAAATTAATTGCTAATTTAGCTTATTCAATAAATAGCTCTCAATAAATTATAGCACTAAGTTAACCAATTGAGAATAATAATCATTTATTTGATAAAGATGATTCCTTTTTTACCGAAATAGCGCAAACTAAGTAAAAAGCTGAAATTAAAGTTTTGGCGGTTTATTCCCATATTTTATAACTTCTACATCATCAATTGTCACCAAACCTTCTTCCATCATTTCATCAAGGATATTCCCTCCTTTGATAGCATTCTCTTTCATTTAACCATAAACATAAATACTTTTTAGCTTAATGCTACCATAATTACACCACTATCCATGCAATTAACTTTACCAAGGAAAAGCCCCCAAAAAATATCCTATACCGCAGCCTAATAGACCGCTACTGGCGCTTCCTAACAAATACGTAAAGAAGTTTATCCATTCACCACTTTCTACTAAGCGAATACTCTCGTAAGCAAATGTAGAATGCGTAGTATAAGCTCCTAAAAAACCAATCTGAAAGCCATACCGTTCAAATAGAACCTGATTTGTTGGTAAGCCAACAGTATGGGCAACTGAAAATCCTAAAAGAAAGGAACCAGTTATATTAATCAAAAATGTTCCCAAGGGAAATGTCTTATAATAATATTTTCCTACTATTTGTCCTAAAATAAAACGTGTTAATGCACCGAACACACCGCCGATGCCAATAATGATTAAAACATCCATACTACTACAACCCCATTTCACTCAATGATTCTTCTTTTGCTTGTTTATTAGCCTGATATTGTTCAATGCCATGAGCAACAATCAAACCTAGGGCTGACATAGCAATACATAAAAATATACTTGAAAATAGATAAAGTCCTGCGTAGCCAAACTGCTGTTTCTGTAATAATTGTACCGTTTCAAGGGTAAAAGTGGAAAATGTCGTGAATGCACCAATAAATCCCGTAGAAATTCCGGTACGGATAAACGGACTAAGCACCAATAAGTCCACCGCAATGGTCAGGAATAGAGACAAAACAAAACACCCTACCAGATTAATAAGCAAAGTTCCCCAGGGGAATCCTGTAATGCTCACAATATCACTAAATCCTTGTCCAACAATATAGCGAGTTATAGCTCCCAGAAAGCCGCCAACCGCCACTGCAAAATAGCTCATCAAAAATCTCCTTTCCTTTTAAAAGCCTCTTTTATAAAAAAACAGACTCCTACCAAATTAATGGTAGGAGTCATTACCGTTTATACGGGAGTGAAGACGAACCCCATCGCCTAATCATATAATGATTAGATTATAACAAACCCCTTTACATTACGTCAATCAATTTTGTCTACAGAGTTTCACTAAAATCGGCTATTAAGGCCGCTAATTCCTGCTGTTTAGACCGAATAAATTTTAAAATTACTATTTCTTGACGTAGTTTAATACTCAAAATAATTAAATCTTTTCCTGCCTGAGCATCTATATTTATCTGAGCAATCTTTGCCAAAGGAATATGCATCCATATACCGCCAAACGTCTCTTGTTCCTTATTATTGGATTTATCATTTTCTTCATTTTTAAGTACAATTAATTCTTGATCTGTTAATATAATGATGTGACCCCATATTATCGTCTTTTTAAAGAAGAATAGATATTTTTTGCGAAGTAAAGGCTGATAGACTGTTTGTTTTATTTTCTCGCCTAGTAAAATCGACTCTCGTGTATAATTCAAAAATTTATAACTTAAGGATTGCAAAAAATCCAGAGACGATAAATCCAACGTCATTGCTTCGTTAACATTAAGAAACTGACTTTTCCGTATGGACTTAACCACCATCGTAAATAATTCTATCATGACCGTGTTATATATAACCATAGTCGTTGAAAAAGCACCCTCACTAAAGCCACTAACTTTTATCCAAGAATATAATAAAATTCTTCCTTGCTCAACATAGTCAATATCCTTAAAATAATAGCAATCTTGTTGCACACTGCCATTATTATTTTCAAGAATCATAATTCTATCCTGATACAGGCAAGTCAATTTCGCATTGGTATATATCTTCAGCCCCCAATTATCTGGTGGAGAATATACTATGTATGGAAAATATTTTTGTGTATTCACATAATCCCGGAAAACTTTAGGGATATCATCATAACAGTTAACGATTCTAGGCCAAGATGATGTTTCAGAAGGCATTCAAATCCCCCCCTCTTGGACATTTTAAACAAATTTATGATGACTTCTAACGAGTTCTTTGTTTTAGTATATTAAATTCTTCTTATTTTGTTAATTAGTTTCTATAATGTATGGGTAAAATGAAAGTCAGTAGTATCACATCCATGAGTTCAAACCCCTCGTTTCTTCTCTTACAGACAGTGTTTTCCCATATTTTATTATCTTCACATCCTCAAACGTAACCAAGCCCTCCTGTATCAACTCATCTAAATAAGGTACGATTTTTAAAATATACTCCTCACTATCAACAATTTCTATAACCACCGGAAGCTCACAACACAAAGAAAATTTTGCCATATGAACGCGGCTACTGGCACCATACCCCATAACACCGCGAAGTACAGATGCCCCCGCTAAATCTAATTCTTTGGCCTTTTTAACAATAAGATTAAATAGCGAGTTACGCTGCCTCCGGTCAGACTCGCAAAGATAAATTTTTATCCGCTTAGCTTTACTTGTAATTTTGGGCATTGCCAGCCCTCCTGTCCAATTCCTTTTCTTCTTAAATTACGGACATGATTAGTATTATCGATAACCAGACTTTTTAACCACTTTATACCAAACCAATTAGTATATATATACTGCATAAACTATATTTTATAACAACTCGTCAATTAATCTCTGCACACCGCCCTATTTTCTGGTGCTTCAAAATGGGTTATACTAAGCACAAAATACGTACGTCAAAAAATATATTTAACGACAAATCCATAGAAAAGGAAGATGCATATCGTCAAAATAGTTGTTTATCAAAAATATCTCATTTTAGAAATAGAAGGCCTATTTGTTATCATTTCTATGGTTATTGGAACATGGACAGGCAAAAAAATTATTGAAAAAATGCCCCAAAAAACTTTTGTAACATTTGTAACATTATTGCTGATAGGAATGGGGCTTGAGCTTATAATTGGAAGCTGATTCTTATAATGCAAATAGATGCTATATTCATTCTCCTAAAAACAAAAAGGCTAATCAGGAATCCTTGGTGTAGACTCCTGATTAGCCTTTTTTTATTAAAATTATATCAATAATAATTTGATATAACTATATTTCCAAATCAGCAGGTACATTATCACTGCTTTTATCAATATACAGTGCCCCTTGCGGGGTTAACATAGCTACCGTTACCTCTGCTACTTTTTTTACGCCTTGTGCTTTTAGTTGACCTTTCAACCACTCAGTAGTAACGCCGCAATCTATTAAATTTTGCTCTACTATTTTTCCTGCAATTATTAATTCCTTGCTGATGCATTTGCTTGCTTTCGGCATTTTACCAGCATTAGCAATATCTAAATTCTTGGCAATAACAGACTGAAATTGCGGCTTTTTTAAAACACTTAACTGTCCGTCAGTTTCGGCAATAGCTACTTCTACTTCCTCAGGATTAAAAATCCCCTTCTCCCGCAGTTGTTCTAAAAGATCATTGATATTATAGTATTTACCGCGCATATTCTCCTCAAGTATTTGCCCTATATAAATAACCATAATAGGCACCGAATTGATTATCTTTCTGGCTGACAGACTATAGCGCGTTACAGCATTAATAATTAGTACCAATGCAGTTGAAGTTACCAGGCTTACTATACCCTGGTGAATATCCGCTTTACTTATTGACATGGATGAAGCGATGGAACCAATGGTTATACCGATAACATAATCAAAATAAGTCAATTGCGCAATTGACCTTCGCCCCATTACCCGCGTCACTATTAATAGCACCAGCAGCGCAATAGTCGTATTTTTTACTATTTCCAGGTCAGCTTGCATTTTGGCCTCCTTAAATCATCCATATTCCCTCAAATAGATAGCTTCGCTCAACCTTACGATAGAGCGAAGCTTCAATTTAGTACTTATTACATATTGTTTCAGCATCTTCTGCTATTTATGTGTTATCACCCGGACATCTTTCTCACAAAGCCTGACGCCTCCTTTAAAGGAAGGAACCGTTCGTACATGTTCTTCGCAATTATATTAGCACTATACCAATGTCCGCTAGAATAATTGGCTTATTTTTTACCTCTAGCAGGGTATTCTTGTTAAACGCCGAATATTGTATATCGCACTTTAATTCACAAAAAGGGGAAATGATTTATGGCAGAAGATATTGCAAAACCAAACGATGAGACTGCAAAAAAATTAAGCTGGGAAAGCTTTGTTAAACAGGACGTACTTAACTTTCTGATGCAGCATGAACTACAGGCGATCACGGTAGATGACGGCGCAGGGAAAAAAGGCGTTATCAAACGCACCTCCAAGGGAGACTTCTCTGTCCAGATTACTTCAAACGAAATACTATAAATGCTTGTTGATAGCATATAAATCGAGTAGAGGCGACTACCCATTAGTTGAATCACCGGCATCTCACACCGCCGTACGTACCGTTCGGTATACGGCGGTTCAATAGTTTGAGTGCAATACCTCGTATCTTTTAACTATGTTATCATAGCCAGTGAATGCGAGGTATTCGTTTGTCAATGACCTATGCAGAATCCAGCTATTGGCAATGCACTAATAACCCAGACGAGAATTAATCCGTCTTCCTCTACTTAGTCAGTTTCATTAGGAAAGGAAGTATGGGAACAGTTGGAACCCTTTAGGGTCCTATCTTAAATTAGTTCGCTATAAAAATAAGAAAAGACAGTACCTCAAGCAAGGTACTGTCTTTTCTAATCAGCGACTATCTATCCTCCCAGGCCGTTTCCAACCAAGTTAGCCGTTTAAAATGCCGTAACCTATTATCCAAAAATAAATAATCTAAATGTCAATCATCTGCGACACGCAGGCTATAATCAAAAGCACGGCAGTGCTTACCTTGACGTATATGAGCTTAACTACTGTTCGGGGTGGCTCTAGCTATTCTATTCATATAGAGAATAGAGCTGCCATATAGTT
>JAJFUN010000045.1 GCA_021372375.1 Pelosinus sp.
TTAGGTTTCAACCTTCCGAGTGTGCTAAATTATTTATTGTGCTGTTTTTGGCGGCTTATTTAAACGAACGTCGTGAATTACTAAGCTTTGCTACCAAACAATACGGCCCTTTAACACTCCCGCATCCGCGCTTTATTGCACCGCTCCTGACTGTCTGGGGGTTAACCATGGTTATGTTTGTCCTGCAGCGTGATATGGGGTCGGCATTACTTTATTTTGGAGTTATTATTATTATGACCTATATGGTTAGCGGGAAAAAGAGTTATATTTTTTTAGGCACTCTACTCTTTCTTATTGGGTCTTTTATTTGTTACAAGTTATATGGTCATATTCAGGTGCGGGTAGATATCTGGCTCAATCCTTGGAATGATCCAAATGGCAAGGCTTATCAAATTGTGCAGTCGCTGTTTGCTTTAGGCTCTGGCGGGGTTCTTGGAAGCGGCCTTACCTATGGCTTTCCTACCATGATTCCTGAGGTGCATACAGATTTTATTTTTGCAGCTATTGGCGAGGAACTTGGGCTTATGGGCACAGGAGCGGTACTAATGGCCTATATGCTGCTGATTTATCGTTTTTTTCGAATTTCCCTCTTGGCAGAGTTTTCATTTAGCATGCTGGTGGCAGGCGGTCTTGCGGCCGTGATGGCTTTGCAGGTTTTTTTGATTATCGCCGGGGTAACCAAGTTTTTTCCCCTTACAGGTATTACTTTGCCCTTTGTCAGTTATGGCGGCAGTTCTGTTGTTTCAAACTTTATATTGCTGGGAATGTTATTTGCCATATCAGAAGCGAGGTCTGAGCTATGATAAATAACAAATTTAGAAATAAAGTCAATATGCCGCGGCACATTCGTGAAACAGCCATTTTTTTATTGGGATTGCTCGTTATTTTGTTTTTATATTTATCATATATTCAGGTTATTGACAAAGATTATTTAGCAACGCATCCCCTTAACCGCCGTAATACCGAGGCGGCAAAAAAAATAGAGTACGGGTCGATTGCCGATAAACATGGTAATAAGCTGGCCCTTAGTGTTAAAGAGGATGGCGTCTATGTCAGAAGGTACCCTTACGGTGCGGTTTTTGCTCATGTAGTAGGCTATGATACCGCTAAATACGGTAAAGCTGGCATCGAAGCCGCTTATAATGGCTATTTATCAGGCAATCTAAATTCAGAGCGGCAGCTAGGTGCTGTTTCTCATTTGTTTACAAAGACTCAGGGCAATAATATCAGGCTCACCCTTGATGCAAAACTGCAGGAAACAGCTTTTAAGGCGCTTGGCAATCATCGCGGCGCAGTGGTGGCATTATCACCGAAGACCGGCGAGGTTTTAGCCTTAGTAAGTAAGCCGTCCTTTAATCCTGAGGCTATTGAAAGTATATGGCAGGAAATCTCGCAGGATAAAGACAGTCCATTACTTGATCGAACGCTGCAAGGTCTCTATCCGCCAGGTTCTACCCTGAAAGTTATGATGGCTGAAGCGGCGCTGCATGAAGGCATTACTACCGCTGACAATAAGATAAACTGTGCCGGAACACTCAAGATTGGCACTGATTATACATTAACTGAGATAAATAACAAGGCTCACGGCAAGGTGAATTTAGAAGAAGCGTTAGCAGTGTCCTGTAATATTACCTTTGGCACGCTTGCACTTGAACTAGGGCGTGATAAAATGGCGAAAACCTTTGAACGCTATGGTTTTAAAGAGGAGCTCAATAGTGATTTAGCCGAAGCTAAACCTAGATTACCTTCCTTTAATAAGTTAAGTGACGGAGATTTGGCGCAAACCGGTATAGGGCAGGGAAGCTTGCTGGTGACGCCTCTTAGAATGGCGATGCTGGCTGGTACCATCGCTAATCAGGGAGTTATGATGAAACCATATTTGGTTAGTGAAATTACATCTCCTGACGGTGGCGTGTTTAAGAAATACTCAGCAGAAAAATGGTTAACGTTAGATGCCAAAACTGCTGAGCTGGTAAGACAAATGATGGTATCTGTTGTGAGAAAGGGTACTGGCCAGGCGGCACAGTTACCGGGAATTTCGGTTGCCGGAAAAACTGGCACAGCAGAGAATCCGCATGGTAAGGATCATTCGTGGTTCATTGGATTTGCGCCGGCGGACAATCCGGAGATTGCTATTGCCGTCATTGTGGAAAATGCGGGGGGAGGCAGTGTGGTTGCTGCACCAATTGCGAGAGAGGTATTCGCGCAAGGTTTGCGCTAGGAGGTGGGATGTTTATGATAAATAAAATTCTAGATGATCGATATACAATATTAGAACGTATCGGCGGCGGCGGCATGGCTGAGGTGTATCGGGCTCATGATAAGCTTTTGGATCGCTTTGTGGCAGTTAAAATGCTGCGCATGCAATTTACAAATGATGATGAATTTGTGGCGCGGTTTCGGCAGGAAGCCCAGGCGGCAGCCAAATTATCACATGCTAATATAGTAAACATTTATGATGTTGGGCGTGAAGGTGACTTTTACTATATTACGATGGAGTATATTCAGGGCCAAACTTTAAAGGAATTTATCAATAGTAAAGGCAAGCTGCCTGTTGATACGGCAGTACGCATTGCCTTAGAGATTGCCGAAGCATTGGAAAATGCGCATCAAAATAATATTGTACACTGTGATATTAAACCTCATAATATTTTAATGACAAATGCCGGCAGGGTAAAAGTAACTGATTTTGGTATCGCCAGAGCAGTTACATCGGCAACCATGACCCAAACAGGTACGGTTCTCGGATCAGTGCATTATTTTTCACCTGAACAGGCCAAAGGCAGTGCGGTTAGTACCAAGTCAGATATTTATTCGTTAGGTGTTGTGCTATACGAAATGCTGACAGGAAAAGTGCCTTTTGACGGAGAAACTCCGATAAGCATTGCGCTCAAGCATATTCAGGAAGAACCGCAGCCGCCGCGTGAACTAAGCGATAATATTCCGTCATTATTGGAAGCTACGATTTTAAAAGCTATGAGCAAGGATCCGGCGGCACGGTTTAGTGATATTAGTGCAATGATTGCTGATTTAAAATTGTCGGCCAATTATTTGCGCGATGATGAAACTAGGCGTCTTTCCCACGAGGATTTTCCAACGCAGGTGCTGCCTAAGATTTCAGAGACCGCCCTTAAAAATAAACAAACAGAGGTGGCTTTTCGGGGCGGTCCCGCTCAGGAAAAAAATAAGAAATTGATATGGGGTTCCCTGTTACTTTTACTACTGTTTTCAGCAATCGCCTCCTATTTTGTTTTTGGAAAGTTTTGGAGCCTAAGCGAAGTTGTTGTGCCTAATGTAGTGGGTAAACAGGTTGAGGCTGCGAAAAGTTTATTAGAGACGCAAAAACTGAAGGTGAGTATCAGCGAAGCCTTTAATGAACAAGTTCCTGTTGGATATGTTGTTTCGCAAACGCCGGAAGCTGGTTCTACGGTAAAAGAACAGCGTACCATTAATCTTGTAGTGAGTAAAGGCAGCGAAATTACGGTAGTGCCTGATTTACGCGGACTAAGTAGGCGTGATGCCGAGCTTCAGCTGAAAAATGCCGGGCTAAAATTAGGACGGGTGGATGAGCAGTACGCCGCAGATGTTCCGCCCAATACAGTTATCGGACAAAATCCAAGGCCGCCGGCTAATGTTAATAAAAACACACCCATTGATATTATTGTTAGTAAAGGCGCTGGGCCAAAGAAAATCGTGCTGCCTGATTTCCGGGGTACGCCGCAAAGTACGGTAAATACGCAGCTGGAGAGTTTAAAATTAAAGCTGGGTAAAGTAACCGAAGAGGCTAGTGATAAATATCCGCCTGGTACCATTATCAATCAAAATCCGGCGCCCTCCACCGAAATGACCGAAGGCTCTGCGGTAGATCTTGTTGTTGCCAAAAATGTGCCTAGTGCTGTTAAAAAAGGCTCCATATCAGTAAATGTGCCTGAAGGCAGCGGCAGGCAAAATGTGCAGATTGTCGTTACCGATGCTAATGGACGGAGGGTTGTGTATGAAAATACACATAGGCCTGGCGATCATTTTAGTAAGCAGGTAGATGGTGTAGGTCAGGTACGAGTGCAAGTCTATATTAATGGTAATTTGCTGCAAGAACAAACTCTGTAACTGAGGAGGCCTTTTGTGCTGACTGGAATTGTAATCAAAGCATATAATAGCTATTACTATGTGCAAACTGCTGATAAGATAGCCATGTGTACCCTCCGGGGCCGCTTTAAAAAAGAACGGTTTTCGCTCCTCGTTGGCGATGAGGTAGAGTATACGATGACTGGTGGGGACAAAGGCGTAATTGAAGAAATTTTACCACGTCATAGTATGCTTAAACGTCCCATGGTCGCAAATGTGGATCAGGTAATTTTGACCTTTGCGGCCGTGAGTCCTGATATTAATAAAGCTTTAATTGATCGCTTTTTGGTGCTTGCGGAGCTGTCTTCACTAAAGATTGTGCTATGCATTAATAAAACAGATTTGGCCGATAGCGAAGAAATCAATGAAATTGCGCTTGCTTACAAGCGTATTGGCTATCCGGTAATTCTTTTAGCGGCGAAAAATGGTGTAGGTATCAATGCGCTTCGCACCATGCTTGATGATAAAATTAGTGTATTTGCCGGGCCTTCCGGGGTAGGTAAATCTACTATTTTAAATCATATCGAGCCAGGTCTTGCTTTGGTAACAGGTGCAGTCAGTGAGAAAATCGGCCGCGGCAAACATACTACACGGTTTGCCCAGCTTCTTCCCTTAACTGCCGGGGGGTTTGTAGTGGATACCCCAGGGTTTAGTTTTACCGAGTTCAACGATATCAATGAAAATGAGTTGATGCACTGTTTTAAAGAATTTTGGGAATTTATTCCAGAATGCAAATTTAATACCTGTCTTCATTTTAAGGAACCTAAATGTGCAGTAAAAAATGCAGTACTAGCCAAAGAAATAACTAAGGAACGTTATGATTCGTATTTAGAAATATTAACTGAAATCAAAGCAAACAAAAAGGGGCTATAAGCATGATAAAAATTGCACCATCGATTCTTTCCGCTGATTTTTCTAACTTAGCCGAAGAAATACATAAAGTAGAAGCAGCTGGCGCTGATCTTTTGCATATTGATATTATGGACGGGCATTTTGTGCCGAATATTACCTTTGGCCCGCCGGTAATTGCTGCGCTGAGAAAAACGACTAAGCTGCCGTTTGACGTGCATCTGATGATTACAAATCCCCAGGATTTTATTGATGCGTTCGTTAAAGCAGGCGCTGACATAATTACGGTTCATGTGGAAACAGCGCCGCATCTCCATCGCGTCATTCAAACGATAAAAGGACAGGGGATAAAAGCCGGGGTGGTATTAAATCCGGCAACGCCGCTAGCTAATATTGAAGAAATTCTGCCGTGTATTGATATGGTTTTATTGATGAGCGTAAATCCCGGCTTTGGCGGACAAAAGTTTATTCCTTCAACCTTAGCCAAAATTGCGAGGCTCAGAGAGATGATTACCAAGCAAAATTTAGCCGTAGATATCGAAGTTGACGGCGGCATCAATAATGAGACGGTAAAAGAGGTTATAGGGGCCGGGGCGAATGTTTTGGTGGCTGGCTCGTCTGTGTATGGCGCTAAAGATCCGGCAAAAGCCATTCATGAGCTCAGAGGTAAATAAAACGCGTGCGTTTTTAAAAC
>JAJFUN010000046.1 GCA_021372375.1 Pelosinus sp.
AAGGATTCTCGGGGAAAAGGCTGTTTACGCCGTATTTCAGCCTATTGTATCAATAGCTGATGGCGTAGTAGTCGGCTATGAGGCGCTAGCGAGAGGCCCTAAGAATTCACCGCTTGAGTACCCAGAGCAGCTATTTAGTGCAGCGAAAGAGCAAAATAAGGTATGGGAGCTTGAACTTTTATGCCGGACTAGAGCACTTGAAAAAGCTAAAGCCATGCCAGCGGGACAAAAACTATTCATCAATGTTGATCCGGCAATTATCAATGACGAGCGCTTTCAAAAGGGCTTAACGAAAGATATATTAGCCTTTTATCAGGTTGAGGCGACAGATGTAATTTTCGAAATTACCGAGAAAACGGCGATTAACGATTATAAGAATTTTCGGCAGATACTTGATAATTATATTAGTCAGGGCTATGAAATTGCGATTGATGATACAGGTTCAGGCTATTCAGGACTGCAGATGCTGGCTGAAGTCAAGCCGCGGTTTATTAAAATCGATATGGAATTGGTGCGCGATATTGATAAAAATCCAGTAAAACAGGCACTTATGAAGGCTTTTTATGATTTTTCAGTTATTACCGGCATGAGGGTAATTGCTGAAGGCGTTGAAACTGTAAATGAACTCAATACGCTAATCCAAATTGGTATTCCTTATGGGCAGGGCTATTATTTTCAGCGTCCGGCGGAAGGTTTTTGGGGCATTGCCCCCAGTGTGCGGGAACATATAAAAAGTAAAAATGAGCAAAAAAAGTGTGAGTCCTTTCATACGCCGCTGACCATGCCAATCGGCGATATCGCCAAACCGGCTGAGGCTTTTTCGGCAAGTATGTGGGGTGCTCAGGCGAGTGAGTATTTTAAGCGAAATCCTTATATTATGGGGCTGGCCATTACACAAAACGATGAGCCGGTAGGGCTCTTGATGAAAGATACATTCCTGACCTATCTGGCTACGCAATATGGGCTTGCTGTATATATGAACCGCCCGGTAAGTCTCCTGATGAATCGTAATCCATTAATTGTCGACTATTATACCCCGCTTGAGCAGGTTTCCAAATTGGCGGTCGCCAGGGAGGAAGCCCATCTTTATGATTATATTATTGTTACCAAAGAGAAAAAGTTTTATGGCATTACTACTGTGCGCTGCCTCCTTGAAAAGACCACCCAGCTTGAAATAAACCGCGCCAAACATTCTAATCCCCTTAGCGGTCTGCCTGGCAATATGCTGATTGAAGAAAAGCTCCAGGAAATTATTCATGAGGACGCTGAGTATGCCGTACTTTATTTTGATTTAGATAATTTTAAAGCATATAACGATGTATATGGCTTTGAAAATGGTGATAAGGTGCTCTGCCTAACCGCCCAGGTTATTCAAAAACGCATAACCGAGCTAGCAAAATCCGAAATTTTCGTGGGCCATATTGGCGGTGACGATTTTATTGCCATTGTCAAACAAAATGAAGTCGTAAATTTATGCAAGGCGATTATTCACGACTTTGATGCAAGAATTCACGATTTTTATACCCACGAGGATTATCAGCGCGGTTATATAATTACGAAAAACCGCCATGGGATAGAGGAAAAATTCCCTATAGTTTCGCTCTCCATTGCTGTAGTGAAAAGTATGTCCCATAACTTTAAATCTATTGCCGAACTGGCGGAAAAAGCCGGTACGGTGAAAAAACAATGCAAATTAACATGGCATAGCTGCTATTGTATCGCGTAACTTAAGTTTTATTTAGCGCGCCGGGTTTCCCGGCGCGTTTTATATTGTTCTAACAGATTAGGCGGCTCGGCTGATTGCAGGGAAAAGTCTGGAGCAAGCTCCAGGCATTTTGCCACAGCTTTTTGTAGGTCATAAAAGACTTCCCATTTGGCTCTGATGAGTTCTTTTCCTGTCAGCCGCAGGAGATATGCCGGGTGATAAGTGGCAATGGCGGGAATTTGGTACTTGGTGGTAAACCACTGGCCGCGGTCTTTCGTGATGCGTTTATCAGGGCCATATAAGTATTTAAGGGCTACGCTGCCAAGAGCAATAATTACTTTGGGCTTGACGGAGGCCATTTCGGCATCAAGCCACTTTTCGGCGCAAAAGCAGCCTTCTTCAATTGTCGGTGTACGGTTGCCTTTCGGGCGGCACTTAATAACATTTGTGGTATATACTCTATCTCTTGTTACCTTAACACTTGTGAGGGCCTTATCTAATAGCTGTCCTGACGGTCCAACCAAGGGAACGCCATACTCATCCTCGACACCGCCAGGGCCTTCACCGACAATTGCCAGGGGGCTTTCAGGACATCCGTTATAAGAGGTAGGCCCAATGGCATGCTGCCTGAGGGGACAAAGAGCGCAAGTAAGTAAATTTTGTTCTAGCTTCGCATGTGAATCAAATGTCATAGTAATCACCTCGTGTGTTTATTTCCCCATCGAAGCGTTGGAATCCTGTTTGGGCATGATGAGGGGGCGGAAGAGTGTGCCGATAAAAATCTTGCTAGTTAGCTTAAAAATGTAAAAACCGCCTTCTTGGGCAGACGGTGTACGTGTCGATGAATATTCTATATATGGGATGTTATCAATCTGCAAAATTTTCTTGCTTTCGTAGGGGCAATCCCTCCGTGGTTGCCCGCGTAGAGGCGCTCTAACAAGAAGAAACTAATCTGTGGAACTAAGAAAAACAAAC
>JAJFUN010000060.1 GCA_021372375.1 Pelosinus sp.
CTTGTATTCATCAATCATGTCTTCCAGAGTTATTGAATCCACTACTAGATTAATGCTCTCATTTAATTTATCCCAGACATTAATTGTGAGGCAATACTCTATGCTGTTATTAGGAGTTCTTTTTATATCACTCTCATCTACCGTGGCAAGATCTCCTTCTAACGCTCTTAATACTGATCCTACGGTAATGCTTGCCGGTTTATGGGCCAGTATGTAACCTCCTTGGGAACCTTTTATACTTTTGACCAGTCCCGCCTTTTTAAGAAGGGAAAACATCTGCTCCAGATAGTTAGCAGAAATATTTTGCCGTTCCGCAATGCTATTCAAAGCAACATGCTCACCAGTTGAATTTATTGCCAGGTCAACCATTGCTCTTAAGCCATACCGCCCTTTAGTCGATATCAACATTTTCAACACTCCTTAATACCAAGTTACCCGATTGGACATATAGATATAGTATATAAACATAGTTTGGTAAATGCAAATGGTTTATTAGTCAATAGTTTAGTGTGCAGTTTGCCGGCTCTTGAAAACCCCTATCACACCTAAAATTACCATAAAGGTTCCTCTCAAAGTCCAAACGTTAATGGATTCATGCAAAAACCACCAACCCAGCTATAAAGCTAGGACCGGATTTACATACGAATAAGTCATGGCAATATTTATCGGCAGCAGGTTTACCGCGGAATGAAATGAGTATAAGGTGGCTTTTGTTCTTATGTGTTAAAATTTGCCAATGAATATAAGGATAAAACGAACTAAATTGTAAAAATTAAAATTATATGGTGTAACAATGCGTTTAGCAAAAGCTAAAGGGCAGTGTAATGGAACTGACAAGAAATGTGACATGAGTTACACACTTTAAGGACATTAAGTTTGTAACTTAAAGAGCCAATACGGTATCATCTGCTCGTTGTCAGCTAAGTCCTATTGTTGGCATGAACTTTGCAATTATATATTACAGTCTAGAAATAATGAATCATGAAAGGGGAAATGTTTATAGCAGTTGTTGCCGATTAGTTAGGATTGTATTCACACCAAATTTAGTAAAATTTAAGGAGGATTACTATGCAACTTTTTCCAATATCTTTATCAATTGGAGTCTTGGCAGGAATTTGGGCTTACGTATCAATAACTTATGGAATACTTCCTTGGCCATGTTTTATTGGTTGGGCAATATATTTTTTCCTGGGAGCAAATAAGGATGCTTTAGTCAAGGCAATTCCCCCAGTGCTGGTGGGACTATTTCTTACTTGGCTAACACTGTTTATAAATACCGCTATTAAAGGTAATACCCTTGTTTTATCAATATTGGTGGTCGTCCTGGCCTTTTTACTGACTTTTATGATGAATATTTCCTGGTTAGCAGCTGCTCCTGCTGGTTTTGCTACCGCTGCAATCTATTTTGCTGTGGGTGATCCCGTAAAAGTGATTATTCCGCTCGCAGCCGGTTTAATACTTGGATATATCTCGACTTGGATCCCAGGATTATTTGCTAAAGCAGAAAATAATCCTGAATAAGCATTAATCAATTTCTTTTGGCAGGTCAGAGATTATTTCTTGTAAAGACTTTGTTATCTGCCTAAAATATATTTTTTTGCTATTTGAAAACGGGCTAAAACCCTTATTGGGGGTTTTAGCCCGTTTTCTTACAATATAAGTGATCCGCAGCTAGTCGGGAAGAATGCGTGAATTATCAAAACGGATTTTTATAGCTCTGTGGATTAAATTACTCTTATGGATATGGCATCCGGGAGTTTGCTCCTAGCCACAGAAGGTTATTATAGGCCTGGAAATCCGAGATAATACAACTTATACACTTTCACATATCTTCCACTTTGTAGATTCTGACTATACTACTGAATCCCAAATTATTACTCACTAGGAGTAATAGATTCACGTGGAAATCATTTCCGGTAATAGACGAAATGCTTAATGAGAATAATAGCCTTAGAAAAAAAGGAGGTAAACAAATGAGAAATCTTAGTCAGGAAGAAACCCTTGCATTAAGCTCCTTATTGCGTATGGAAACCAATGGTTTAGCAATAGCTAAAGCAGTTCATCGTACTATTAGTGATGATAAATTAAAAAGTATGACTGAGGCAGGTATTACATCAAGTGAGTCTCGTATTCGTACTATGCAACAGTTTTTGATGGAAAACCAGGTTATTCAAGGAGGGGTACAATAGTATGGCTAATCTTATAGGTCAATTTTTCAATGATGTGGCAGAACAGCCGCTGGACCAAACTTTTTCTTATAGTTCCATGGCTTCTGCGGCTGCTGGTGCTCAGGTATATTTGTCAGCAACGTTAGTTGCTACCACTCCCGAGCTAAGATCTGTATTAGGCGGCTTCGTTAGCCAGAAGATTATGGAACATGAGGCCATGGCTAGTT
>JAJFUN010000070.1 GCA_021372375.1 Pelosinus sp.
ATTAATGATTAATGCATTAATGGTGTTAGATGCCATTATTTCTATTGCTTTGATTGCGGTAGTTATACTGCAATCCGGTAAAAGTGCAGGTCTGTCGGGTTCGATTGCCGGCGGTGCTGAAACCATACTTGGCGGTAAGAAAAGAGGCCTTGATGAACATTTAGCCAGAGCGACGATGGTTCTTGGCGCATTGTTTGGCGTTGTAACACTTGTGGTAGTTAGATTATCATAATTATTTAGACTAGTAAAACGTCAGGTGTTTACCTGACGTTTTCTTTATAATATTACTGGTAAATGATATAATAATATATAGAAATAGGAGATGGGGTGATCTTTTGGCCATAATGAAAGGTGCGGAACCATTTTTACTACCTGGCGGTGAAGATGGGGTACTGTTGGTGCATGGTTTTACAGGATCACCTTCTGAAATGCGGCTGCTTGGTGAATATCTGAATCGGGAATGCGGCTTTACTGTGCTGGCGCCGCGTTTATGCGGACATGGTACGACGGTAAGTGATATGGAAAATACGAAATGGCCCCAGTGGTATGGCGCTGTAGAAGACGGGTATCATTTTTTGCAGGGGCTATGTTCGACCATTTCGGTAGTAGGCCTCTCTATGGGCGGTTTATTTACCCTCAAACTAAGTACGGAATATGCCGTAAACAAAATTGTCTCGCTGAATTCGCCGATTTTTATCGCGGATAAGCGGTTAAAGTTTTTGCCTGTTGTAAAATTATTTCGGAAATATGAGGTGAAAAAGCGGCGCAAGCTGCCTAATTTAGATCCCTCCTATTCAGTATACTATGAAAAGGTGCCGTTAAAGAGCATCGCGAGTTTACAAGCTTTAATCAGGCATGTAGAAGAGCGGCTTTCTAAAGTTGAAACGCCTATTTTGGTAGTACAGTCTAAGCATGATCGTACAATAAAACCAGAAAGCGGTGCTTATATTTATGAAAAAGTGAGCAGTCGTGACAAGGAAATGAGATGGTTTGAGCGGTCTGGTCATTTGATTTCGCTTGATATTGAACGGGAACAGGCTTTTAAGGTTGTTGCTGATTTTTTACATAAATAAAGAACTCGTAAACGTTATAAAGGTCTCAAAGGGGGAGATGGGTTGTCAATAATATCAGATAACCAGTGGTGCTTTGCTTGTGGTACACAAAATCCGATAGGCTTACATTTAAAGTTTAAAAAAGTAGAAAATAAATATGTTACAACTTTTACTGCAGGCCCGGAGCATCAAAGCTATAATGGCGTAGTGCATGGCGGAATTATCAGCACCTTACTTGATGAAACCATGGCGCGCTATATTACCGAGCAGGATGTAAAGGCTGTTACCGCCCGGCTGGATATTCGGTATCGTGCTGCGACACCGATAGGTGAGCTTTTGACCATTAGCGGCTGGGTGGTAGGAAAGAGGCGGAATATGTACGAAATGGCAGGGGAAATACGTCTCTCTGATGGAACGGTTACTGTCGAGAGTAAAGGGATGATTGCGGTAATAGAGGATGTGCAAAAATGAATTTACAGGAAAAAATACTTGAGTTTATGCAAAAAGAAGCATATAAACCGCTGACGGCCGAAGATTTGGCCGAAGAAATGGGGATTAAGGGCAAGGAACTGAAGGATTTCTGGCAAGTGCTGCAGGAGCTTGAGGCTAATGCCGCCATTATTAAAACCAGGTTTGATAAATATGGCGTACCTGAGCGGATGAACTTGGTCGTAGGCCGTTTTGCCGCGACAAGTAAAGGCTTTGGCTTTGTTATCCAGGATGCGCCTAAAACTCCGGAGGAGGCGCAGGATGTTTTTATTCCGCCTGACGGACTTTTAAATGCCATGCATAATGACCGAGTTGTTGTGCGGCTGCAGGCAGGTCAGCCGCGGCAAGGGAGATCGCGCGAAGGCGAGATTATTCGGATTGTCAAACGAGCCAATACGCGGATGGTTGGTACTTTTGAGCTGAGCCAAAACTTTGGCTTTGTTGCCTGTGATGATAGTCGTATGGGACAAGACATTTTTATCGCGCGGGAAAATTTTATGGGAGCGCATACAGGGGCTAAGGTTGTTGTAGAAATTACCAAGTGGCCGGATAAGAAGCGCAGCGCCGAAGGTAAAATTGTGGAAATCCTAGGGCAAAAAGGCGACCCTGGTATTGAGATTTTGTCGATGATTAAACGGCATAATCTCCCGACTGAATTTCCACCCGAAGTAGAAGAAGCCGCCAAAGCAGTTAAAGATAGTATTGATGAAGCCGATCTTGTTGATCGGCGCGATTTACGGCATTTGCCAATTGTAACCATTGATAGTGAGGATGCCAGGGATTTAGATGATGGCGTGCATGTGGAAAGACTCAAAAACGGTAGATTTCTACTTGGTGTACATATTGCTGATGTCAGCTATTATGTGCGGGAAAACAGCGTACTTGATAACGAGGCCAGAGAGCGCGGTACAAGTGTGTACTTGGTAGACC
>JAJFUN010000078.1 GCA_021372375.1 Pelosinus sp.
CAAATCTTACCGTACTATGGTCCACTGGCCTCCCGGAAAACTTCAAAGCCTTCTGCGCTAAAGTATCCATTGATACAAGTGCCATTCAATATGAAAATGATGATTTAATGCGGCCTGTTTATGGCGATGATTATGCCATTGCCTGCTGCGTATCAGCTATGCAGGTAGGCAAACAAATGCAGTTTTTCGGTGCACGGGCTAATTTGGCGAAATCCTTACTTATGGCCATTAATGGCGGTCGTGATGAAAAAACTGGTCAGCAAGTCGGCCCTGAGCTTCCCATTCCTACTGGCGAATACCTGGACTATGCTGAAGTAAGAGCCAATTATTCAACAACTTTAGCTTGGCTGGCTAATCTTTATGTCAATACCATGAATGTCATCCATTTCAGCCATGACAAACATGCCTATGAAGCTTCCCAAATGGCGCTCCATGATACCGATGTAGAACGGCTAATGGCCTTTGGCGTAGCCGGCTTATCTGTAGCAGTAGACTCACTGAGCGCCATCCGTTATGCCAAAGTTAAGCCCATTCGCGATGAACGTGGTATTGCCGTGGATTTTGAAATAGAAGGTGACTTCCCCTGTTACGGCAATGATGATGATCAAGTAGACCAATTGGCCGTAGAACTAACCAGCGAATTTTCCGATAATCTTAAACAGCATCCGGCCTATCGTAATGCTAAACACACTTTATCCGTGCTAACAATTACTTCTAATGTCATGTACGGCAAAAAAACCGGCGCCACACCAGACGGCCGCAAAGCAGGTGAGCCTTTTGCCCCTGGCGCTAACCCCATGCATGGCCGTGATAAACGCGGCGCACTCGCTGCGATGAATTCGGTAGCTAAAATTTCTTATGGTAAATGCCAGGACGGAATCTCCTATACATTTTCGATCATTCCGGCCGCACTTGGTAAAACGCCCGAGAATCGTATTAACAATCTGATGGCGCTCCTTGATGGTTATACCGCACAAACAGGGCATCACATCAACGTCAATGTTTTAGACCGTGAAGTCCTGGAAGATGCCATGAAACATCCGGAAAACTATCCTCAGCTCACAATTCGCGTGTCAGGTTATGCCGTAAACTTCATTAAGTTAAGTACCGAGCAGCAGCTCGAAGTTCTGCACCGTACCTTTTATCAGGCGGTATAAGTAAATCACCCTCACAAAGAGGACGATTTCAAAATTCCCCTCTAGAGAGGGGTGCCCGTTAGGGCGGGGTGTGTTAGGTTTCCAAGCCAAAAATCAACACACCCCGTCGCTTCGCGCCACCCCTCTCAAGAGGGGAATTATAAAAAATGCATATTTATGAGGAGCATGACTTATGTCCTTGAACTTTGCCTATTATCATTCTATCGAAACCTTTGGTACCGTTGACGGACCCGGTATCCGCTACGTTTTGTTTTTAAGCGGCTGCGGTCTCAAGTGTAAATTTTGCCATAACCCGGACACCTGGCAGCAAGGTGAGAAAACTATTACGGTAGAGGAAGTTTTCGCTGATATAAAGCGTTATAAAAATTTTTATGACCGGTCCGGCGGAGGCCTGACGGTGAGCGGCGGCGAACCGCTCCTGCAGCCTAAGTTTGTTGCCGAATTATTTAAGACCTGCAGATTAGCAGGCATACATACTTTACTCGATACATCAGGCTCTGCCCCGATAGAGAGCTTGCAGCAAATACTTCCTGTTACTGACCAAGTACAATTTAGTATCAAAGCGTCCTCCAAGGCCTTGCACAATGAACTAACTGCTATGGACAATACTATCATCTTGACTAATCTTCGTTATATTGCCCAAAGCCAGGTTCCCTTAGTTATCCGGTTTGTACTCATTCCTGGTATTACCGATTCAGCATATGAACTAAGTGAACTAGCCAATTTAATAAACTCTCTGCCAGGCAAGATAAAACTAGAGTTACTCCCCTACCACATTCTTGGCAAAGAAAAATGGGCAGCATTAGGTAAGTGCTACTCACTTGAAGACATACCACCAGCCACACCTGAGAATATAAAAAGCGCCGCAAGTTTCTTGCAATCTATGGAAATCATGATGTAATCAAAGGAGACCTTATGAAGTTTACAACACGTGATATTGTTTATTTGGGCTTATTCATTGCTATAAATATAATACTTACCCGTGTAACCAGCATCAAACTCAGCTTCGGCGGTGTGGAATATATACGAATTGGCTTTGGTGCTCTGCCTTTATTATTTTGCAGCATCTTCCTCGGTCCCAGGCAGGGAATGATTGCTGGAATCTTAGGTGATCTCATTGGTTACCAAATCAATCCGTCTGGTATATATCTGCCGCAGTTTACCATGATTGCCGGATTTACTGGTTTTCTGCCAGGTTTATTATTTAGACTATTCAAATGCAAAATGGTCTTTTCTCAATTACTATTGGTTATCGCGATTACACAGCTTATTACTACTGTCCTCTTGGCACCTTATGTACTGTGGCAGATATTCGGCATTCCGCTGATTATCAATATCCCGCCCCGTCTCGTTTCACTGGCGGCCACTGCTCCTTTATTTGCTTATCTAATTCTAACTATGCAAAAGCGTTTATTCTTTCGCACGAATCTTCAACATTAAAATAAGAATTATCTAATTTCCTTGTATTTAAGCAATTGGCGTGCTACTATTGTGTCAAATACACTAAAAATATAAATCAAGGAGATGTTACAATGAAAATCAGCGGAAGAAATAAGTTGCAAGCTACTGTAAAAGAAGTGATCAAAGGCGCAGTTATGGCTAAAGTTGTAATGGATTATAAGGGCGACGAATTAGTAGCAGCTATTACCGTAGATAGTGTAGAAGACCTCGATTTAAAAGTTGGTGACAAAGTTACTGCACTGGTTAAAGCCACCGAAATGATGGTACTAAAATAAGCATGTTTTTAAAAGCCTCCCCCTGTCGCTAAACGCGACATCCCCCTCGAAGAGGGAGACTAAAATAAAAGCCTCCATCCCTGAGGGAGGTGGCGCAAAGCGACGGAGGGAGTTCCTTCAGATGGGATTACAGTTAAACGGGGCTGTTCGCATTAGCAATAATACTAATGCGAACAGCCCCTTATTTTGTGCAGAGTTGCCAGCAAATGGGTAAGGTAATCAAGCTCACGTTACTTTATACCCGCATCGCCATCCTTCTAAAAGTATGACGCCTGCCGCGAATGGCTATCGAATACGCTAAGATATTCTCCGGTATGGCAAAACCCGCATAACCAGCATCGCCAATATGATGAATATCCGCCCCCGCCATTTTAGAATACAGCGCAATTTGCTTAATGGTATCCGTATCTGCCCCTTCCTGCGAAGTGCCGATAGTCGTCATGACTAAAGCGCCTTGGCTATGCACAAAATCACAAATTCGTTTAACAAAATCCAGCGTAATGCCAGGTACCGTCCCGGGCGCTGGTACTAAAATAATATCTGCCCCGGCTGTCAAAAACTTTTCTACAACGTCCTCAGTAATAATATTGCCGCCGCTTTCGCCTTTGATGCCTGCGGAATGCATCTTGCCGGCAATAATGACAATATCAGACCCTAGTTCATCACGAATTTCGGCAATAGCTTTTTGGATAGTAGTATTATCAACGCCGACCTCAGGATTGCCTGTTAGTGTAATAATGCTGGCGCCCTGCTCATACGCCAGCCTGGCTGTAGCACGATTAGCCTGCCGTCCAACAGAGAGCTCCTCTTTATCCCCCATAATCTCTGCGTTTTCGGCAACAGGCTCAAGGTTTATCCCAACCACCCGGCCGCTTAGGCGCTTTATTGCTTCAATAACACTTTCGTGCTGATTGGGAATAATACCGAAAACAGCCGGTTTATATACATCATATACATTGAGCAGTACAATATCTGCGCCAAGACCTGCGGCCAGCTCCGGGTTACTGACATCATACAACATCGACATCATAGGACAAACCATTTCACATAAAATCGTACGTCCTTCTGCGGCGCGAATACTATCTAAGAGAGCCGTCCCCTTTAGTTTTACCAAAACGCTTGGGCGTAAATCCAGCATGCGTTCACTCATCTTGCATCCTCCTTAATAAACTGCCTGCCGCTTCATCAACAAGTACCGTCACATCTTGATGCAGCTGCAAAATTGAGGCTGGAATAGTTGGGGTGATCCCTTCATACAAAGCCTTGTAAATTACGACTCCTTTACTCTCACCGCTAGCTAACAGCAGCACCCTTTTTGCATGCATTATCGTCTTAATTCCCATACTAATGGCAAACCGCGGCACTTCCTCAATTGTCTTGAAAAAACGCGCATTAGCATTAATGGTTTCGTCATCAAGCTTTACTTTATGGGTAGTCGCTTCAAATTTTATATCCGGTTCATTAAACCCAATATGCCCATTTACGCCAATTCCCAAAACCTGGAGATTAATACCGCCCTTTTCTTTGATTTGGCGGTCGTAAAAACAGCACTCCGCTTCCACATCGCCTGGCATGCCCGCTGGAATAAAAATATTTCCCGGCCTTATATTAATATGCTTAAAAAAGTTATGATTCATGTAATAATGATAGCTCTGACTATTACTTGGCGGCAATCCTAGATACTCATCAAGGTTAAAGGTTATCGCTTCGGCAAAATCAAGGCCAACCTCCTTATGTACGCGTATGAGTTCATGATACATACCAAGCGGCGTACTGCCAGTTGCCAAGCCAAGTACACTATCAGGCTTTAGATATAATTGCCCGGCAACAATTCTGGCGGCCTTGGCACTCATATCTTCATAACTTTTAGCAATTAGTATACGCATTTTATTGTCTCCAATACTCCAATTTACCACCAACAAAGGTTGCCCGCACGTTAATATCTTTATCAAAAATGGTTAAATCAGCGTCTTTTCCTACCGTGATGCTGCCTTTTCTTTGCTCAAGCCCCAAAAGGCGTGCCGGATTACTAGTTACCAATTGCACAGCCTTGTAAACAGGCAGCTTAGCATTGTTCATAAAATTATATACTGCCTTATTTAGCGTCAGCACACTTCCCGCAATTACACCATTACTTAACCGGGCTTCATTCTTGTTAACAAACACGGTTTGTCCGCCAAGATCATATTGCCCTTCGCCCAGCAAACCCGCCCGCATAGCATCGGTTATCAGTATTATCTTATCCAGACCCTTCACTTTTAATAAAATGCGCTGCATCACCGGATGAACATGAACGTTATCAGCTATTAATTCACAGGTAACTTCGCTGTCCATAGCGGCGCCAATCAGTCCGGGCTGGCGATGATTGAGCGGCGGCAAGGCGTTAAAAATATGCGTTACATGGCTTGCCCCACATTTAATAGCAGACATAGCTTCTTCATAAGCAGCGCTGCTATGTCCCAAGGAAACTACAATATTTTGTGCTTGGCACTTTTTTATAAAAGTTTCACTGCCTGTAAGCTCTGGCGCAATGGTGATAAGCCTAATTACATCAAGGTAAGGCTCTATTTTAGCATAGTCAAAGGCACTGATAAATTTTTCATCATGCGCTCCTTTATTTTTAGGATTGATAAACGGCCCCTCTACATTACAGCCTAAAATTTGCGCCCCTTCCTCTATTTTGCCGGCTATTCTAATCCGTGCCAAGGCAGCCTTGATTTTTGCAAATTCCATCGTCATCGTCGTCGGTAAAAATGCCGTAACCCCTGTACTAGGAAGCTTGCTGCGCATAATACTTAGAGCATTTCCCTCAGCATCCATGGTATCTGAGCCACTGCAGCCGTGTATATGAATATCAATAAAACCTGCAGCTAAAAAAGATTTTTTTGCATCAATAAATTCTTCTATGCTATACTTGTCCAATTCACTTTGCGGTACAACCGCCCGTATTTTATCGGCAAAAATAACTGCCATATCTTCAAGCAGACCATCATCTGCGATAATTTTTGCGTTAACAATTGCTTTCATTTCGCTCACCCTTTACGCATAATTAAGAATTTCACTCGGCTAAAATAAACTTATTGATAGCCAGACTTACACCATCCTCGTCATTTGATGCTGTTATATAATCAGCTCGCTCTTTGACTTCCTCTGATGCATTGCCCATAGCCACGCCCAGACCGGCATATTCGATCATGGATAAATCATTTTGACTATCGCCGATAGTCATGATTTCTTCCTTGCTAATTCCATATACCTTGGCCAGCATGGCTACCGCCCGACCTTTAGATACACCATGGCGGGTAATTTCGATATTGCGAAGACCGGAATTGACAATTTCGAGTTCCGGGATGTTTTTGAGTTCATTTCTGAGTTTTGCTAACAAATCCGTATTACTATGAAAAATCTCGCATTTTACAATATTGTCTTTTTCCTGGTCAACAACCTTTCGGCACCGCTGCCAAGAAAACAGATATTCAGTTTTAATTTTATCGCTTCTAATTCTTCGGAGCTTTGCAATTAAGTAAAACAGTTTAAAGAGCAGATAGCCATAATAAAACTTTTCCGGTGTACTAAAGCAAGGCTTAATGCGGTACTTACTAAATACTCTGAGCAGCTTTTGCAAAACCTCTGCGCCAAGTACACTTTTATAGATTACATTATTATTTTCTTGAATAAAAGCCCCGTTTGAGGCAATAACCGCCGACCTCACGCCAAGCAGGCTTGAGTAAAACTGCGCATCAGTATACATTCGGCCTGTACTGATTACAATATGTACACCCTTATCATGCGCCATTTTTAAACTTTGTTTGGTACTTTCCGCGACAACACGCCGGGAATTCAGGAGTGTACCATCTACATCAACACAGACTAATTTATATGTCATGTCTTTTCCCATTAATAATAGCCCCTAAAATATTGGCGTCATTGGTATATTTACAAGGACGAATCTCT
Organism: Pelosinus sp.; assembly: GCA_021372375.1. Taxonomy (GTDB): domain Bacteria; phylum Bacillota; class Negativicutes; order Propionisporales; family Propionisporaceae; genus JAJFUN01. The sequence goes on from JAJFUN010000078.1 coordinate 6,848, forward strand.
GTAGTAAGCTCAATCGCGCCGCTAAATTGAGCTGAAAGTATATTACCAAACTTTTCCCGCAGCAAATTAATAAACCAGGCTTCTTCGGAAATCCCGCCGCCAATACAAATAACCGCAGGATTATAAAATACGGTAATGGCTAATAACTGTATTACGATATTTGTAGTCCACTCGTCCACAGCAAGTTTTGCTGTTTTGTCCCCTGCCAGATAGGCTGCCGTAATTTCTTCACCTGTCTCGGCCTTTTGCTGGTCAGTTTTGCTGTTATATATTTGCAGTAGTGCAGTCATCGAAGCATGGTTACCTTGTACATCTATTGAATTATTTCTAAAATCAACAAAAGGTATAAAGTGAAATTCCCCCGCAAAGAAATCTTTGCCGTAAATAACATCATCTTTATCGCAGAGACAGCCGCCAATTCCTGTGCCAATAATTAAAAAAGCCGAACTTTCCGTGTTTCGAGCATTGCCGATTTTTAATTCGCACAGTCCCGCCGCCTTGGCATCGTTAATAGCTGCCGCCGTTTTGCCTGTACGCAGCGCGACTTCAGCCGCCACATTGGTGCCATGCATAATCCGCACATTCGGCGCTGCATATGATTTTAAAATTCCGTCTTGATCAAATACCCCGGGCGCACTGATACCAATAGCCTTCACTAAACTCAAGTCCTTGCAGTTTGCACATACATAATCATAAAATTCATTCTTCGCATTAAAACCGACCGTAGGTACTTTCCACTTTTCTATTATTTGATACGTGTCATCCACTAAAGCGTATTTGATAAAAGTACCGCCAATATCAATTCCTAAATGATATTTCACTTATTACGTTCCTCCTTCTATCCAACAAATACCTTATTTATCTATATTTAACGCACAAAAGAATTTTGCTAGCAAACGGCACGGGGCACTTGGTTTTAAAGCTAATATCCCTGAGCTAAAAGCCCCGCGCCAGATATTTAATGCGTTTTATATATTATGCTTTTAATTTATATAATTATATATACGGTGGCAAATGGTCACAAAAAATGGTATTCTATATTATATTATCTGTAAAATTCGTTAATCCTTTATTGAGGTGAATACTTTGCTTAAAATTGCTTTAGGACAAATAGAAGTTATCCCTGGCCAGCCAGACCGGAACACACACAATATGCTGGATATGATAGCTGAGGCACGGAGGGCCAAGGCGCATATTATTGTTTTTCCTGAAATGGCAATCCCCGGTTACCTCCTTGGTGATACCTGGGAGCAGACAGCCTTTTTACAAGACTGTGAAGCATTTGGACAAGAAATCATTGCGGCCTCAACCGATATTTGTGTACTGTTCGGCAACGTCGCCATAGACTGGAAAAAGCGCGGTGACGATGGCCGGGTACGCAAATACAATGCCTTTTTTGCCGCGCAAAATGGTAAATTGTTAGGTGATGACAATTTTATTTACCCTTTCCGCATCAAAACACTCTTACCCAATTATCGTGAATTTGATGATACCCGCCATTTCTATAGTATGCGCAAATTAGCGCTGGAATTAAATAAGCCCTTAACAGAGCTGCTTAAGCCTGTTAATGTGACAATTGCCGGACAAAAAATAAAACTTGGCTGTATTCTTTGCGAAGATGGCTGGGGCGACGATTATCACCTGCAGCCGCCAGCTATTTTACATAATAATGGTCCGGTAGATTTATTTATCAATATTTCGAGCTCGCCCTATACCTTTAATAAAAATAATAAACGTAATCGAGTATTTTCCCGCGAAGCTAGCGAATTAAATACGCCGCTCATCTATGTAAATAATGTGGGACTGCAAAATAACGGGAAAACCATCTATACCTTTGACGGTGCCAGCACTGTTTACAGCGGCAGCGGCGAAATCATTGCATATTGCCCTACCTTTAGAGCCGAAATCCAATATCTAACACTAAATCTAATTGATAAAGGAACTTCTTTACCAATGCTATCTGCGCCAAGCGATGATACCATTGCTGATATTTACCAAGCAATACACTACGGTGCGGAAAAGTTTCTAGTATCTATCGGCATGAACAAAGTTGTTGTCGGCATCTCCGGCGGCATCGACTCAGCCGTTGCCGCTGCACTCTATACAGATATTTTGGGGCCAGAAAATGTACTTTTAGTAAATATGCCTAGCATCTACAATTCAGCAACCACTAAGGGTCTCGCTGCTAAACTAGCCAAAAATCTGGGCTGTTTGTATACGGTAATTCCTATTCAGGAAGCAGTCGACCATACTATTAACCAGTTAAAAACCAGCCCTATTACTAATTTGACCACAGGAGCGGAGACAAACCTTACTGTTTCAGGGTTTGTAACAGAAAATATTCAGGCCAGAGACCGCAGTGCCCGTATTCTGGCTGGTGCCGCAGCAGCCTTTGGCGGCGGCTTTACCTGTAATGCCAACAAAAGTGAAATGACCGTCGGTTACTCCACCTTGTATGGTGACCAAGCAGGCTTTCTAGCAGCGCTCTCTGATTTATGGAAACACCAAGTGTACGCCCTTGCTGAATATTTTAATACCAAAGTATTTGGGCGAACCGCAATTCCCCAGGAAACCATTGATATTGTGCCTAGTGCGGAACTGTCTTTTGCGCAAGCCGTAGATGAAGGCAAAGGTGATCCGCTTATTTATCCCTATCACGATTATCTCTTCCGAGCGTTTGCCGAACGCTGGAATCGTGCTACTCCGGAAGATATCCTGACCTGGTATAGCAAGGGAATTCTTGAACAGGAAATTGGCTGCCAGAGAGGTCTTGTAAAACGCATTTTCCCTACCCATCAAGACTTTATTGCCGATTTAGAACGCTGGTGGAAACTATATAGCGGGATGGCTATCGCCAAAAGAATTCAGGCGCCGCCGGTGCTCGCCATCAGCCGCCGCGCCTATGGCTTTGACCACAGGGAAGCCCAAAACAGGCTATACTTTACCACTCGCTATAACAAGCTAAAAGCCGAATTGTTGAATAAATAAAAAAAGGCTATGCAAAATCGATTGCATCGATTTATGCATAGCCTTTTTTTAACTATAAATAATGCACTAAAAATTCCCCTCTTGAGAGGAGTGCCCGATAGGGCGGGGTGTGTCAGCGACTGCAAGCTCGAATCAACACACCCCGTCGCTTACGCGCCACCCCTCTCTAGAGGGGAATTAAATTAACACGATTTTGTTTAGCGAAACAGTCGTAATACAAACCAAACGACACTGCCAATCAGTACGAAAAAACCAATAGTCCCGAAAATGGCCATCGCTAAAACCAGCAGTCCTGCTCCAATTAACAGCTTGACAAAAAAGCCTGTCTTCGGTAAGGAAAAGCTAGCCTGACGCACATAAATCCGGTCACGGGCACCTTGCTGATAACTTTCCTCCGCGCTATTTTGTCCTGACTGATCAATGGTAATTCCCTGAAAATTACGTTTTTCTTCCGGCGAAAGAACCTTGATTTCTGCATTATTACTATGGCAATTACTACATTCTTCATTGGAATCCAGCTCAGCGCCACAATTCGCACACCGCATGTTCATCTCTCCTCAATTTATGGCATAAATAAGGAAAAAACAAAGCCTTCCTCACTTAAATAACGCGGATCAAACGACTCCAGCCCCAGCTTGTCAAAAATTCTATGGCTATTTGTCCGCACACTGCCAACGCTGATATCTAAATGCTCCGCTATTTCACCCATATGGAAATTGCTGCTGTAATTTAGCTTCATATAAGTATACATGACAGCGACCGCCCATACAGCAGGCTTGCGTACAAGGAGTTTATCACGCTGGTTAAAATCAAACCAAAGCCTCTGCATAAGTTTGATGTCCTGCCGCGAAAAATTATATTTTAAGGATCCCTTCTCAATCCATTTAGTAACTTCTTCATTCGCTGTCCTTGGCTCTAGGGCCGGCGGAAACTTTCGTTCCAGTTGAGCGGCAGGCGTAACATTGACTTTGGCCAGTGTTACCAAAATATCAATCGTGTGCCTAACAACAAGCGCATGGCGAGTAAAAAAGCCCTGCATATCAGCTTCCGGCTCTTGTATCTGAAAAACTTTGTGCTGTCTGATTACTTCGTCCTTAATTCGCCTTCTCAGCCTAGTACTTACTTCCATACTTGTAACATAATTAATCATCATTAGGCCGCGGGAAAATACATGACCAAAAAACAGCATTTTTTTCAGAGAAGTAAGATCAAACATAAAAGGCAATTCAAATTTTTCCTCAGTAAATAGATTGATACATTCAACCCAGTCGTGATTGACTACACGGTTGACATAAAAAACTGTAAACTGCGCACTCAGTAAATCGTTTAAAATTCTTTTCTCATCAGGCGTCAGTTTATCGCCATAATCCAAATTGAAGTGGTTTAATGGGGTAGTGTCATCCTGCATTAAATGATAATCAAACAAAAAATAATCCCAAAACCCCAGCCAAAATTCTTCCTGACCTTCTTCCGGTACATTATCAAGTGGTCCTGTATACAAATATAAAGCCCGCTCAAAATCATCATTAAAGCTTCTATGCTGAAAATAAGTGCCAAGCTTGCTCATTAATTGTTCAACCATTTCGCCGACTAATTGCGCTGTATGACTAGATAATTCGGAAAGTCCCTGGGACAAATCAACTGGCTTATCAACAAACAATTCAGCTGGCTCAAGCTCATCCTCCAGCGCCTTTAGGTTGAGCGTATCACCGCCTGCAATCTCCTTAGCGGCCTGTTCTAATCCCAATAAATTGCTAATTACTTTTTTACTAATTAAATATCGATAAAAATCAATCAAAACAGCAAAAAATTCCCGAACAGCTGCGAGATCCTTCACAAAGTCAGTAATATTATCATCAAGCCACTCAATAAGCAGGCTATAATCTTCAAGCGATATATTTTCTAAATCACGGGTTTCTTCATACTCAAGGTACATGATAAACATACGTAAGTTTTTCCATATATTTTGCAGCTTTTCATCCGTTAACCCTTGCCAAGCCTTTTGACGAAAAAAGCCTTCTACCAATTCTTGCTCTATGACAGGTTCCCATTCGTTTTCCTGATCATAAAAAAGCTTTACCTGGTCATAAATATTTTTCATCTGGTATAAAAATCTCCTTAACTATCTTCGGATTCCAATCATCGTAAGTTTTATTATAACATTTTTATATACACACTACCAGTATACAAAACCAATGTATCGCGAAAAGTACCCTTCTCCTCCTGATTGAAAAAGAGGCCGCCTAACGGCAGCCTCTGCATATACTATTTTTCTTTAGGCACCTTTACTGATAATTTCCTGAATTCTTGTTTTGATATTATCAGACTGTGGTCCATAAATAATCTGTAGATTATTTCCTACTTCCATAATGCCTGATGCCCCCAGGTTTTTCAAAGTATCCTTGTCAACATTTTTAATTTGGGCCACACTAACACGCAGTCTGGTAATACAGGCGTCCAAATTAGTGATATTCTCTTTACCACCGAGTGCCTTGAGGATACCTGCAGCAAGCTCGGTTCCTTTAACTGATCCTGCTGCGGTACTTGCTGCTTCCTCGTCGTCTTTCTCACGACCAGGAGTCATAAGGTCAAACTTACGAATGGCAAAACGGAAACCGAAATAATAAACCGCAGCAAACACTAAACCAACAGGTATGACCAGCCACCAAGCAGTACGATTAGGAATAACGCCAAACAGCAAATAGTCAATAACACCCCCGGAAAAGGTCATACCGATTTTGATATTTAAAATATGCATCAGCATAAATGAACAGCCCGCAAAGAGGCAATGAATACCAAAGAGTACCGGTGCGACAAACAGGAACGAAAATTCAATAGGTTCGGTAATTCCTGTCAGGAAAGAAGTAAGTGCTGCTGAACCCATAAGCCCGGCAACTAACGTTTTCTTCTCCGGTTTAGCCTCATGATAAATTGCCAGAGCTGCGGCCGGCAGGCCAAACATCATAAAGGGGAATTTACCTGCCATAAAAGTACCAGCGGTAAAAGGTACGCCGTCTTTAAGCTGTGCGAAGAAAATACTTTGGTCACCATTTACTACTTGGCCAGCCTTATTAATGTATTCACCAAACTGATACCAAAACGGATTATAGAAGATATGATGGAGACCGAATGGAATCAGTGAACGTTCAATTACACCAAAAACGAAAGCCGCCAGCGTTTTATTCGTATCAATCATATTACGAGAAAAATAAGTCAGTGCGTGCTGAATCGGCGGCCACACAAACACCATAGCAATACCTAGAAGCAGTGCCGCTACTGCAGTAACAATGGGCACAAAACGTTTTCCCGCAAAAAATCCCAAATAGGACGGAAGTGAAATAGTATAAAATCGTTTGTAAAGCTGAGCGGCAATAATACCTACGATAATACCGCCAAACACACCAGTTTGTAATGTAGGAATACCCAAAACATTAACATATGCAGGGTTTTTACCCACCATATCTGGCGTAATGCCCGCCACAAGCCCCATAGAAACATTCATAATCAAATAACCAACAAGAGCGGCAAGCCCCGCAACGCCTTCCCCGCCAGCCAAGCCTACAGCAACGCCAACTGTAAATAGTAAAGAAAGATTAGCAAAAATAATACCGCCAGCTTGCTCAATAATTTTAGCAACGGCCTGAATCGAATTTACTTCCAAAAAAGGCAACAAATTTATCAGTTGTGGATTTTGCAGGGCATTCCCTACCGCGAGTAAAATACCTGCGGCCGGCAATAATGCTACAGGCAGCATTAACGCCTTACCAATTTGCTGTAAAACACCAAACGAATTTTTAAGCATATTTTTTCCCCTCTCTTAATAAAATATATTTTATCTTGCTTCAAAAACTGACTCTCCATCCCTCCTTTACCAAAGCCACTTTACTAAAATAAAAAACGCAGGCAAAAGTTATAGTAACTCTTGCCTGCGTTTTGCAGTAACATGTTACGAAAAAGATTCGTTTTTATTGCTTTTTGCCAAAATACACTTATAAATATCATTATCAAATTTCACGATTTCGCAGTTTTTCTATGTGAATGGCTAAATAGCCTAATTCATCCTCAGGTACAGCCTTAATCGCAAGTTCACTAGCAATAATCTGACCAATTTTCTCGGCCAAAGCATAGGAATCGCGATATTTTTCCTTGATTGCATCTAAAAGCTCATTTTTAATTGGTGCATTGCTCATTAAACGCTCTACAGTAAAGCGCACATGGGTAATAAATCTGGCATAATCTAAGGATTGACGATCAATTTCTGTATTGGTATTTTCCTCAATCAATTCAATAATGCTGTTCGATAAAAATGCACTTTTTATTGTTTGCGAGAGTTTGCCATTATTACGCGCCGAATGAATATGCATGGCAATAAAGCCAATTTCACCATCAGGAATCTGGAGTTTTGTACTGTCTTCTAATATAGCAACAGCCTTTTCTGCCAGTTCAAATTCTCGTTTATACAAAATAGCCACTTCGATCTGAAATGGATTAACAATTTCATCGCCGTTGCTCACCCGTTTTATCATAAAGGCTATATGATCTACCAGATTTATATGGATCTTTTCATCTAATTCTTCGCCAAGCTCAGAGCTTACCATATGGATAATATTTTCGCACAAAATAAATATATCATCACTTACTTGCTTTAACAGCTGTCGAAAACGCCCGGAATTTTCTGCATCGTCTATTGTAAATACTTTTTCGAAAGGAGTGTCATGTTTTATAATATCGCCAGTCTTTTTACCAAAACCAATGCCTTTAGCAATAAGAATGCGTTCTTTGTTTTCCTCTAACGCCAGTACTACACTATTGTTAAAAGCCTTGATAACCCGATAATCAGAGTTTTTCAAGAATAGACCTCCTTTCGCAAAATTCCTTAGCAGCAAAAGTACCGAGGCTATTTTTTCTTAAAAGTAATAATTGTATCTTTGGCAACGTTAACCCGACTTCCTACTTGCACTTCCAAATTACTAACTTTGTCCATATTAGTAATCACGACAGGGGTCACTAAGGAAAAACCGGCTTCTGTAATAAGCGCTTTATCAATTTTAATAACCGGATCACCGGCTTTTACCGTCTGTCCTTCTTCAACAAGACGCTCAAAACCTTTACCGCCTAATTCTACAGTATTAATCCCTATATGAACCAATACCTCAACGCCACTTTTTGTCTTTAACGCAAAAGCATGATTGGTGCGAAAAACCAGTTCGATAGTACCATCTACCGGTGCACAAACCACATCACCAGAGATTTCATCGATGGCTGCGCCATCACCCACTGTTTTTTGCGCAAATACTGCATCAGGTACATTTTCAATGGCAATTACTTTACCGGAAACCGGAGCCAATAAATTTATTTTCTTACTAAATATATCAAACATTTGTGACCCTCCTATTATTCAAAATTAAAAAGGGGCATGAGTTTATTAAAACTCATGCCCGCTTAAAGCAGTAACACGTTTATGAGTTTATTATAAAATGTCTTTATCCAAGTGTCAATGCTTTTTTTGAAAATTATTACAACTAACTAGCTATGGAGTTTTTGCAATAGGAGTGCCATATTTTCACCAAGAATCTTCATATTTTGCATTGCTTCCTCATCTTGATCAACTTCCCCTTTGCCGCGGGCAAAGCCCATATTCCAATAATTTGCACCCACAATATAGGTCTGCATCATATACAAGAAGTGATTCATGGTATCAAAGGCATGAATGGCACCGCCGCGCCTCAGGGCAACTACCGCGGCGCTTGCTTTATGCTTTAATAAATTACCGTTTGACCTCGAGACAACCCCGGCCCTGTCGATTAGGGCCTTCATCTCGGCTGTTACATCTGTGAAATAAGTTGGCGAACCTAAAATAATTCCATCGGCGGCCGCCATTTTGGCAATGCACTCATTAATTTTATCGTCTTTAATTACACAAGTGCCATCTTTAGTTTGTGCACATTTATAGCAAGCCATACAGCCCCGCACCGGCTTACCAGCCAGTTCAATCAGTTCTGTTTCTATACCATGTTTCTCTAATTCAGCAAATACAGCACGAATCAAGACAGCTGTATTGCCATCCTTGCGTGCACTTCCATTAATTCCAACTACTTTCACGCTGATTCCCCCCATAAATAAAAATAGCAAGCATCCCATATGTTACATCATACGGCGATGCTTGCTAATTATCCTGCTTTTTTAAAATATAAAATTATTTAGAAACCTTACCGCAGTCGGCCTCTTAGATCAATTTCATATCATGCAAAACACTGTTCATGCCGCGAACAGCTTCGGCACTTGCATTAAATTTAGCCTGTTCTTCAGCATTAAGTTTGTAATCAACAACTTTTTCCCAGCCGTCTTTACCGATAACAACCGGTACACCCATGCAAATATCGGATTGTCCATATTCACCATCCAAATAAACACAGCAAGGATATACTTTCTTCTGGTCACCAACAATGGCTTCAACCAAAGCGCCGCAAGCAGCACCAGGAGCGTACCAAGCAGAAGTTCCAAGAAGTTTAGTCAAAGTTGCGCCGCCTACCATGGTAGCTGCTGCTACTTTTTCAACAGCTTCTTTATCCAAAATTTCAGATACAGGAATGCCATTATATGTTGCAAAACGAGTCAAAGGAATCATAGTTTTATCGCCATGACCACCAATTACAACGCCCTGTACATCAGTTGCCGCACAGCCAAGTGCTTGGCTCAGATAATATTTGAAACGGGAGCTGTCCAAAATGCCGCCCATGCCAATAATACGGTTTTTCGGTACGCCAAGTGATTTGAGTGCAAGATAAGTCATAGTATCCATCGGATTACTAATTACAATAATAATAGCTTCCGGAGAATATTTAAGAATATTTTCTGCTACACCTTTTACAATACCAGCGTTTGTGCCAATCAAATCTTCACGGGACATGCCTGGTTTACGCGGAATGCCGGAAGTTATTACCACAACTTTTGATCCAGCTGTTTTAGTATAATCATTAGTAGAACCAATTACACGGGTATCAAATTGAAGCGTAGCAGATGTCTGCATCATATCCATGGCTTTGCCTTCAGATATGCCTTCTTTGATATCTAATAATACAACTTCACTTGCCAATTCCTTTTGTACAATAACATTTGCGCAAGTTGCGCCTACATTACCAGCACCAACAACAGTAATTTTCATTCTGACATCATCCTCCTAATATTGTGCACTTTAGCAATAATTCTAAATTTTACTTCATCGCTATTAATTATACATCTTTTTGCGTATAATTTCACTATAGAATGTGAAATAAAATACAATATTTTTTTAATTTTTTTAATTAAGTTTATTGTTCCCAAAAATGGACAACTTAATACTGCTAGATTACCTATGTATGCTATCATTTGGAAATGACATTTTTGTCCATTATATATTACTTGATATATTTCTTTACTTCAACATCAACGATAGGCTCAATAATCTCTTTGATTTTCAAAAACTGCTCCACCCCATGTCCCTCCTTTGCAAATTCCTGCATTCTTCCCAATATTTTCACCATGGCATAGGTATCCATCCGACAATCACCCAACGTAAAAATATGCTAACATCTGCCGTATTTCTTCAGTTAATTGCAAACTGCCCTGCTCAGGATATATTTCTGCGTTGTCCCATAAAGAATTAATCACACTTGTGGCAATCCCAATTTTAACCTTGCGTAATTTCAAAATTTCAATTAACTTGTTAGCATCAAATAAAAATACGGAATTAATAGCGAAAGGCCTTGTTTGACCTTTTGAGGAAACAGCTTTTCCTCTTGGTCCTGTCAATACTAGATAATAGTCAGGAAGTGCATTAGGCGTAATATCCAACAAATGTTCCGCCTTGCCATAATATTTGATATTCACGCTTTTACCCATTAATTTCCCAGAGTTAAAGAACCCATCTATTGCCTTATTAGTTGCTGAATCGCACAATTTAATATCAAATATTTGCGATGCTATATATTCTCCCATATGACCAACTAAAGCCGGTCTGTTTATCTTAGCAGCTATCAAATCATCAATCACATTCCTAGCCTTTATGAGTTGTGCAAGTTCAGCAAGCTTATCCATTTTCAACTTCCTCCCCATCATCTATGCCACCGCTTTCTACATATTTACTCTACATTTTACACAATAGCAAAAATCTCCTGCTAATATGCAAAGGAAAATATTATACATACGGATAACCAAAGTGTATAATAATAGTTGAAGAAAAGAGGTGGCCTGATGACGAATGAAGATTTTCAAAAGCTGCTATTAGAAGAATTAGCAAATATCAAAACACGACTAACAAGCATTGATGGCCGTGTAGGCAACATCGAAAGCCAACAAAAAAACGCTGATGTACGCCTAACTAATATTGAGAGTCAGCTTAAGGCCACTGATGTTCGCTTAGCTAATGTCGAGAGTCAATTTAAAATCACCGATGTACGCTTAACTAATATTGAGAGCCAGCTTAAGACCACTGATGTTCGCTTGTCTAATGTCGAAAGCCAGCTAACCGAAACCAACGGAATTGTAAAAGCCCTAATGCATCGCACAGAAGAGCTAGATGCCAAACTGGATGGATTAGCTATGAATACCGCCAGCAAAGAAGCGCTCACACGTATAGAAGCGAACATGGCCACAAAGAGAGACTTGTTTAATGTGGCTGATGATGTCTCCTTTCTTGTCCGCAAAGCTGCCGAACACGACCTAGCTATCCGCAAGCTGCGCATGGCTGAATAAAGAATAAAACTTAATAATAAAAGCCGGTTGGAAAATTCCAACCGGCTTTTATTATTAAGTTTTATCCGGCACATTACTACGTTTCTTAACACGCCAAGAGGCGGGAATAATAAATTTTATACTTAATTTCCCCTGTCTGATATCATCAAGCAAAGTATACACTACAGGCACAACAACCAATGTCAAGATTGTTGACGTGATAAGCCCGCCAATAATGGCATGGGCCATTGGTGCACGCGTTTCCGCCCCGGGACCAATGCCGAGTGCCAGCGGTATCATGCCAAAAATCATGGCTGTTGTTGTCATCATAATCGGCCGCATTCTGATAACAGCAGCATCAACCAAGGCTTTGTTGCGCTCTGTGCCCTGCTCGATAAGCTGCTTAGCAAAATCAACCAGCAAAATGGCATTCTTGGTTACGAGGCCCATCAGCATGATAATCCCGATAAGCGACATCATACTTAGCGAACTATGGGCAATAAGGAGGCCAACAATGGCACCGATAATCGCGAGCGGCAGCGCCAGCATAATAGAGAGCGGATCAATATAGCTTTCAAACTGGGCGGCCAGTACAAAAAAGATAAATAGTACCGCCATGGCCAGCGCCATTAGTATGCCCTTAAAGGCATCAGCCATTTGCTGCGATTGACCTGTAGCCACAAATTTATAGCCGTCAGGCAATTTAATATCTGCCAGCCGTTTATTTAATTCTTTATTGAAATCACCAAGCGCCACACCACGCAGGTTAGCCGAAATGGTAACCTGATCCTGACGGTCATAACGTTTTATCTGCGTAGGAGTTGTAGTATACACTGTTTTAGTAACCTGTGACAGTGGAACCATGACGGCTTGCCCGTTTTTATCGCGATTATTGCTTGCAACATAAATATTACTCATATCTGTTAGGCTATTACGGTCACTATCGGCCAAAATAAGTCTCACATCATAAGAATCATCTGCATCCTTATATTGTGTTACAACCGTCCCGTTGAACATAGTCTGCAAGGTACTAGCCACAACTGCTGTTGATACACCAAGGTCAGATGCTCTGTCCCGATTTACCACAACCTGGGCATCAGGTTTACCAGCTTCGTAGCTTGACGAAACATCAACCGCCCCTGGTAGACTAGCCATAAGCTTTTCAACTTGCTCAGAAATTTCCGCAAGTGTATCAAGCGATTGTCCTTGAATCACAAGGGATATAGGCTTACCGCCTGACATACCTGATTTTTTCGTAACACTTACCTTGACACCAGCAATATCGCTTAGCTTCTGCCGAAGATCGGCACTAATATCATTATCGCTGACCTTACGCTCATTCTTTGGTGTTAGCTTGGTCAAAATACTAATATTGTTGCTATTTGACACGCTATAAGTCATAGTAACTTCCGGCTTACTATGAATAATTTCAGCCATTTGATCGGCAATTTTCGCAGCCGCCTGTACACTCATTCCTGGGTCAACGTCTGCCGCTACCGTTATTTCCCCGTTATCAGCATCTGGCACAAAAGTTGTACCAAGCAGCGGCACAAGTGCCAAACTGCCGACAAATAATACCACAGCTGCCGCCATCACTTTACTGCGATGACCAAGCGCATAGGTGAGAAATTGTCCATATTTCACTGTCCATGCATCAAATTTTTCGTTCCAGTTCAACCAAAGCTTTCTCAGCTTACCGCTTGCCTCTGCCGGTGCTTTTGCTAAATACCTTGCGGACAGCATCGGGGTAAGCGTAAACGCCACAAATAAAGAAACCAGCACACTTACTGCTACCGTAATCCCAAACTGCTTAAAAAACTGTCCGATAATGCCTGTCATCATACCAACAGGCAAAAATACAGCAACAAGTGTAAGTGTTGTGGCCGTAACAGCCAAACCAATCTCAGCCGTTCCCTCTAAAGCTGCCTGGTACTTGCCTTTCCCCATCTCTACATGCCGCACAATGTTCTCAATAACTACAATGGCATCGTCAATCAAGAGTCCGACAGATAAAGACAGTGCTAATAGAGACATGGTATTTAACGTAAAGTTTAACGCCTTCATGGCTAAAAACGAAGTAATAATCGAAGTAGGAATGGCAATTGCCGCAATAAGTGTACTTTGCCAGTTACCCAAAAATAACAGCACAATAGCAACAGCAAGTGCCCCGCCTAAGAGTAGGTTAAACAGTACATCATTAATGGAATCCTTGATGTTTTTGGAATTGTCTCTGACTAACGCTATTTCTACGCCTGCCGGTAAATCATTTTTAATTTTTGCAAGTTCTGCTTTAACATTTCCTACAACTTCTACTGTATTGGTGCCCGACTGCTTCATGATATCTAGGCCAATAGCCGCTTTATCATTTAGCTTGGCAATCGATAAAGCTTCCTTGGTGGTATCATCAACTGTGGCAATGTTCTGCGCAAAAAGCTGCACGCCATCTCGGCGCGCAATCGGCAGACTCCGAAACTTCTCTGGTGAAGTAATGGTGCCGACAGACCGTAAATTGGTCTCGCGATTGCCATCGGCTACTTTACCGCCCGGAGTCTCCATATTCTCACTCTTAAGACTATTTATCACATCTGAAACAGTTAAGCCATAGGCTGCGATCTTGTCGCTATCCATATTTATGCGAATTTCTCGGTCTACACCGCCTTGTACATTGACTGAAGCCACCCCGCCAATTGCTTCTAATCGCTTGGTAATATCCTGGGAAATTACGGTGAGTTCCCTTGGTGTAATACTCCCGGTTAGCGCAATTGAGGCAATCGGCGTTTCAGTAGGGTCAAACCTGGTAACAATCGGCGAATCCGCCTCTTGCGGGAGACTTCCTGCAAGCCTTCCTACTTTATCCCGTACATCCTGCGCCGCAGTGGCGGCAGACGTTTCCATAGTAAACTGAATTACAGTCGAAGAAGTACCTTCTTTTACAGTAGACGTTATATGGTCTACACCTGGTACAACACTAACGGTTTCCTCGACTTTTTGCGTGATTTTGGCTTCTACCTGTTCCGGCGAAGCGCCGGGATAATTTACGGTTACCGCCACAACAGGAAACTCCACACTAGGATACTCGTCAACATTTAAAGATATATAACTAAATAAGCCTAGAACCACAAGGGCCAAAATAGTCACTGTCGCAAATACCGGACGCTTTAAACTAATCTCCGTAAGTTTCATACGCTTCTCCCCTAATCTGCCACTTTTACAGTTTGGCCGTCTTTAAGCTGATTAACACTGCTAATAATTACCTGTTCACCCGGCTGCAAACCGCTTTTAATCTGAATAGTTTCGCCTGTAACCTCGCCAATTTCCACTTGATGTCGGACCGCCTTGCTATTTTCTCCTGTGAAAATATAGTATAGCCCTTGCTTTTGAATAACAGCGGACTGCGGCACAGCTAAAACCTGCATAGAGTCTCCTGTTGCCAGCTGTACCTTGGCAAACATACCGGCCCTGAGGGCTCCATCTAGATTATCAAGCTTTACCCTGGCGCGAAACATGCGGCTGCTGGCGCCTGCTTCAGGATTTATCGTTTCAATTGTTCCAGTAAATACTTTACCCTCATATGCATCAACTGTTACCGAGGCCTGCTGCCCTAGCTTTATACGGCCCAAATCCTTTTGCTCAATATTAACGACCGCAAATACCTGATTGATATCTTCCACAACCATTAATGCAGCGCCTGGTGAAATGACCTGCCCAACCGTTGCCGTTTTATTGGCAACTACACCGTCAACAGGCGCTAAAATAGTACCATTGCCATATTGCTTGTCGGCGCTGTCTAAATTAGCTGTTGTACTAGCTAAATCTGCCTCGGCGCTTTTGAGCTTGGCTGTAGCATTATCTAGCTGCTGCTGGGATATAGCACCCTGATTATTTAGCGTCTGATAACGATTAAAATCATTCCTGGCTAAATCATAATTAATCTGGGCTTTTGCCGCAGCTTCCTTGGCGGCGCGAAGGGAATTGGCCAGCTCGGCGCTTTCTAATTTTACTAGAGGATCGCCGACCCTTACTTTTTGCCCTTCTTCAACAAGTACTGCTTCAATCCGTCCGGCAATTTTGGCACTGATTGCTGCTGTTGTTTTGCCTTCAATGGAACCGTTAAGCAGCAGCATTGGTACATAATTTGTATACTCAGCTTGGACCATTTTTACACTTACCGCACTATCACTAACCGGCAGTTTGGCTTTGCCGCCGGAAACGGCGCCACTTTTTAAAATCATTGTCAAACCAAAAAACAAGATAACAGGAATAAGCCAATATTTAAGCTTAAAGCCTTTCATTTAGTTTCCTCCTAACATTTTTTAACAGCCTCTTCGTAAATCATTGTCACATACCTACCAGTCGGTATGTATCTAATAAAAACAAGTTAACTCTTTTAAAGACCGCAAACTTACCCCGCAATTAGTTTCCAGATGTTATCCATCATCTGCTGTCTCATCGGCAGTGTACTCAGCGGCAGCCCCAAGGAGTTTTGTCCATGAAAAATGGATAAAATAATGGCTGCAAGTGTAGCTATATCCACATCGCAGCGAACCTCTCCAGCCTGAGCTGCAGCCTCCAGCCTTTTTTGAATAACTTTGCATAGCTGCAAATGACTATCGTCCAGCCGCTCTTTTAGTTCAGGAAAGTTATACATAACCTCCAGGGCAAAGCTGGCATAGTTTATCCGATAATCCCCCTGACAAATACCCAGCAAGGTATTCGTATACTTTTCCAGTTCACGTCCTACGATAATGGCTGTTAAAACCTCCTGCAAACTAGCTCCATTACTAAACAGCTTTTCATATTTTGCTTCAATTAAGCCAAACAAAAACTCAATCGCCTGATTTAAGAGTTCTTCTTTACTGGCAAAGTAATGGTATATACCTCCCTTGGTAATCCCGACTTCCTGTGCTACATCAACTAACGATACATTTTTATACCCGCGCAGTAAAAAAAGACGCAGCGCAGCAATTGTAATCTTATCTTTTGTCATCAACACATTCCCCCATAGTATACCTACCAGACGGTATGTACACATTATCACCAAATTAAGACCCACTGTCAATAAGATTTGCTGTGCTAGTATCACTTAAATATTTCCAGGTTAGAATTATACCAAATTCACTGCCACTTTAGCTAATAAAGTTGTATATAGGAATTTTTTATTAAAACGACAGCCGATAAATAATAAGCACTGACATACCAATTGCGACCGAAACTTTAAGCAACATGCCCCACAGTTGTCCTTTTACTACCCCGCTGGCAACCTTTTGTGCCCTTTCTTTATCTCTGGTATATATATATTCAATAGAAAAACTGGCCATAAACCCACCAACAAGCGCCCCCAGCAAAGTCCCAAGCAGCGGCAGTATACCTGTGCCTAAGATTCCGCCAGCTATCGACCCAATACCGGCAGCAAGCATGGCCCACCTAGATGCCTGCTGCTTTTTCGCCCCGCTAATACCAGCAATGAATTCCATTAATTCACCGCCGCCCCACAGGCTGGCAAGCACCAATAACCAGGCATATGTTAAATGCAAAAAATTTTCCTGCCAGCCATAAATAACGGCTGCTGCAAGGATCAAAAAATTGCCCGGCAAGCCGATTAAGGTAAGAATAATGCCGCAAGCTACCGCCGCAGCCATGATTACATTGCCGAGTAAGGGGATATATTCCATGTTTTATGCACCTGCCACTTTCTCTCTTGATTTATCTTTGCTAATACTATAACAAAAAACCAGTTGGACTATCCAACTGGTTTTTAAACGTATCTAAAGCTAAATAATATTTTCCTTATTAAACCCAAGCATGTAATAGGAGGCAATAATGCCGCCGAACCAAATTGGCGCAACATAGAGCGCCACCCGCGTATCGGCATCAAAAAACATAATAACAACAACCAGCAGCAAAAATGCCAGGCTAAGCCAGTTACCAAACGGATAATGCGGCATGGGGTACTTGAGCTTGGCTTTTTGCTCACTACTAAGACTTTTTCTAAAATTCATCTGCACAAGTAAAATAACTGCCCACACCCAGATAGCGCCAAAGGTTGCCACACTGGTAACGTAAGTAAATACTTTGGCTGGCATTAAATAATTAAGCACTACGCCAATTAGGAGGAATACGGCAGAAACTAAGATACCATTTTTCGGTACCTTCCGTGCCCCAAGCTTACCGAACATCGCCGGTGCTTTCTTTTGCAGCGACAGGTTATATAACATGCGGCCTGTGCTGAAGATACCGCCGTTACACGAAGATAAAGCCGCGGTTAAAACCACAAAATTAATAATACCGGCCGCCGAACGAATGCCGAGCTTTTCAAACGTCAAAACAAACGGACTGCCGATTGTCCCGATTTGATCCCAGGGATACAGCGACATTATAACAAACAATGCGCCAACATAGAAAATCAAAATTCGCCAGAAAACCTTATCAATAGCAGCAGGCAATGTTTTTTCCGGATCTTTGGCTTCGCCTGCAGTTACGCCAACCAGTTCAATACCAAGATAAGCGAACATAACCATAACCAAAGACAATGCGACCCCCTCTATTCCGTTAGGAAAGAAGCCGCCATGACTCCAAAGATTTGAAATACCAAGGGCAATACCGCCATTGCCGATGCCAAATAAAATCATACCAAGCCCAGCGGCAATCATCGCCAAAATGGTAAAGACTTTTATAATGGCAAACCAGAATTCAAACTCACCATATACTTCAACCGCAATCAAATTAACGCTGGTCATACACACCAGTGCCAACAGTGCAGGAATCCACTGCGGCAACTCCGGCAGCCAAAAATGCACATAAACCCCTACTGCGGTGATTTCGGCCATACACGTAACAATCCACATAAACCAATATGTCCATCCGGTTATATAACCGGAAAGCGGGCCCAAAAATTGATTGGCGTATGCACTGAAAGACCCGGAAACCGGATACGCAACTGCGACTTCCCCGAGTGCCCTCATAATATAAAACATAACAATCCCGGCGATAAAATACGCCAGCATTAAGGCCGGACCAGCCGTCTTTATAGCTGCCCCTGAACCAAGAAATAGTCCTACACCAATAGCACCGCCTAGCGCAATGAGCTGAATGTGGCGTTCTTCCAAACCACGGTGCAGGTCTTCTTCTAACCCGGAACTTTCTTTTTTCACTCTTTCTCCTCCTTAGTAATAACTATCAGCGTAATATCTGGACAAATCTTCGGGGAAATACTTAATATAAACCACACCGTATGCCAGTATCCACATCATGTATACTTTATTTACCATAATATAAAAAAGTCCTGCTATATCTCCTTTTATTCGCGAATTTTTTTGTGTTTATCATCAGTCATAGACGCTATGCTCTTGTTTCAGCAGCCTTAAAGCATTTCTTTCTGCTGGCAGACGAATACCCAGAATAAGTATAGCATTCAAAAAAGTAACAATCGTTGCTGTTATAACAGCCCCAAAAATTAGGGGTACACAAAATATTTCAAAGGCCACCGCCGCATAATTGGGATGTGCAATAAAACGGTATGGCCCCTTACAAACAGCAAATTCTCCGGGAATGACTAAGATACGAGTATTCCAGTGCCGCCCCAGGCTAACCATACACCAATATCTGAGCCCCTGTGCCATAATAAACAGACTAAGCCAGATATACCAATACGCACTGACTGCTCCCCACAGACAGCTTTCCGTTATCCAGCTAATAAACCAACCGATATGCACAATAAAAAACAGCGGATAATGTCGAGCCCCAAATTCCCGGGCCCCCGCAGCTAATGACCAGCTACGGTTTTTTCTGGCAATGTATAGCTCGACCATCCGCTGACAAATAATCACAATAGCCAAACAGCTGCACCAGCCTACCATTGGAATAACACCTTTTCAGCACTAAAGCCTGGTCCTAGCGCGAGCATAACGCCATAATGCCGTGCTGGAAATGTTTCCGCCAAAAATTTTTCTAATACAAACAGCACTGTTGAGCTGGACATATTGCCATAATCAGCTAATATATTGTAGGCATAGTTCAATTTATCTTCAGCTATATCAAGACTTTCCTTATAGGCGCTAATTACCTTAGCCCCGCCGGGATGCACAATATAGTGGCAAATTTCCGACCGAGTCATTCCCCATTCCTCACAAGCATTATCGAAGAGCTCTGGCAAGTAAGTTTTTACAATAGTAGGAATATCACGTGAGAACCTTACTTTAAAGCCGGCATCAATTAAATCCCACCCCATTACCTGAGCAGAGTTTGGCAGCAATGTACTATAATTACCAAGAATGGCTGGTCCCGTACCATTCATTTTTATCAGGGCCGCTGCTGCTCCATCAGCAAACAGACTTGTTCCAACCAAATTGGATTTCGAATAATCCTGCGCCTGAAAAGTAAGACTGCATAATTCAACTGTCACCAAAAGAACTGACTTCTCTGGCATGCTCTGCGAAAATTCAGCTGCCCGTGCAAGTCCTGCTACACCGCCCGCACAGCCAAGCCCCCAAATTGGAAGTCTCCTAGTATGAGGGGATAGACCTAATTTTTGAATTAATTTAGAATCTAAACTTGGTGTGGCAATACCTGTTGTGGAAACAAAAATCACCATACCAATATCATCCGGGTCTACGTGCGACTTTTGCATAGCCTGCAGTGCAGCCCTTAGGGATAATTCGAGAGCCGCCTTTTCAAAAATTTTATTTGTTTCCGCAAATGAGTGGGGCCTCCCATACCACTCCAGCGGCATTACAAAATGCCTAAACTTGATGTAGCTATGTTCAAATATGGGGAGCAACCGTTCAAGATGTTCCACATGCGGCTTAAAAATGGCCGTCACAAATTCCTTTATCTCCCCCTGTGTAAAAGCATAATCTGGTACTGCGGTACCCACTGCTTGAATTTTCGGCATCCCCATAAAAATCACCGCCATTTTTTTTTACTACTATTAGATTATTTAAAAATATTTTCAAAAATGCTACTTTTAAGTTTTTGGTAATAATAAGATTTGAACATAATGTATATCCAAATTTTAATAGGCGGTGAATTATTGTTCTCAAAGATTTCAGTTCTCCCCATAAAAAACCTACTTTTCACCCAGCAATCGAAAAGTAGGTTTACCATACAAAATCTCAAAGGTTACTCATAACTTAACCTCTGAATAATAACTATAAATAAGCATACAATAAACCTGTTTCAAATAACTATAACAGGGAGGAATAAACATGAACCATAATTCCAGCATAGGCTGCGAGGTAGCAGAATGTGCCTATCATTGCAAGGATGATAACTATTGTACTTTAAACAAAATTCAGGTTGTAAAACATTCTCAGCAGGCTAATACGGTTGAATGTACAGACTGCGGCAGTTTCAAGAAAAGCTAAGTATGCATCGCAATTTGACAAACATACACTAGAAACTCGAACGCAGCTGTCACACTAAGCATGTTTTAAAAGCTCCGCCTGTCGCTAAAAGGGACATCCCCCTCGAAGAAGGAGACTGAAATTAAGAGCCTCCACCCATGAGGGAGGT
Source organism: Pelosinus sp. (assembly GCA_021372375.1). Classification (GTDB taxonomy): domain Bacteria; phylum Bacillota; class Negativicutes; order Propionisporales; family Propionisporaceae; genus JAJFUN01. The sequence continues at coordinate 28,058 of JAJFUN010000078.1, forward strand.
GGCGTAAAGCGCCGGAGGGAGTTGCTTCAGAAGAAATTACTGTTTGTTAAACAGGGTTGTTCGCATTAAAGATAATATTAATGCAGCAGTCCTGTTTTGCTTTAACTTTCTATTATCGACAAATACCTAGCTTGACCAAAACGGCTATACTTGTGACCGCATAGACAGCCTAAACGGTGAATATATATGGCAATAAATTGATTTCACAAGGAGGGCCCCGCCATGCATGTTCGCCTTACCTCCAATGCTCTTGGTCTCATCCTATTACTTTTGATCCTCATAATAACCTATGGTCTCTATGTGTCAAATAAATCACATCAACCCCAAGACAATGTCGTAGCACTTTCTAAGGAATATTTAGGCGTGCCCTACCGCTATGGCGGCTCAACGCCAGCAGGCTTTGACTGCTCCGGCTATATCATGTTTCTATTTCATCAATGCGGTAAAGATTTGCCGCGCACCGCAGATAAACAGGCCACTGTCGGTATTCCAGTAAGTATCAATAACTTGCAGCCTGGCGACCTGCTATTTTTTGCCACCACCGACCAAGCAGACATTACGCACACCGGCCTTTACCTTGGCAGCCATATGTTTATCCATGCCTCTTTTACCGCCCAAAAAGTCATTATCAGTAACCTCGATGAACCGTATTGGCAAAAAGCCTTTCGCACAGCTCGGCAGATAAGACAATAGGGTCACAGGCAAATATCTATAAACTGATAATTTAGCCGCTAACAGGGGAATATAACATTAAAATCCACTAAAGGAGACTCCTGATAATGCAGCCTACCAACTTTTCCATGTTTGAACCCATACTACGAGCAAGCCTCACCTTTTTTATCGTGCTGATAATAGCCCGCATATTAGGTCGAAAGCAAATTTCACAGCTTACTTTTTTTGACTATATTGCCGGCACTGCTATCGGATCACTCTCAGCTTCAGGCATGGCCAATAACTCTATTCCGCTTGTCACCTACATACTATGCTTTATTACCTGGACTATATTGATTATGAGCTTAAATACAATATCGCAGCACTATGTACCCGCGCGCAAACTAATTGCTGAAGAGCCGATAGTTGTCATACGCAGCGGCAAAATATTAGAACAAAATCTTGGCAGCAGCCAATATACTGTTAATCACCTGTTAATGCAGCTAAGAGAAAAAGCGGTTTTTGACCCCAGTCAAATTGATATTGGTATACTCGAAGCCAATGGAGAATTGAGTATACTAAAGAAGGCCGAATATCAAAATATAACAGCCAAAGATTTAAATATCTCCTGTCATTACAAAAACACCGGTGCATTAAAATGCACCGGCTTAGAATTAGTTATGAACGGCAAAATTCTTGAGCAGAACTTATCCGCACTCAATATTTCCAAAAAATGGTTGGAAGGTCAACTAAGAAAACAGGGGATTTCTGATATACATAATGTAACAGTTGCAGCAATGACGCCAAGCGGCAAGCTTTATATTGATATGGAGTTCGACCTAAGTGACATTGTCTGACGCGATTCACAAAAATTTAGCGAGCGGCTAGGGCGGCTTTGATACGCTGCAATCCGGCCAGAATGTTATCTGGAGAAGTTGCGTAGGAAAACCTCAGATATTCATTATCTTCGCCGATATTCTTAGTGCCGAAAGCTGTGCGAGGCAAAACAGCTACGCCGGCATTATGCAATAAATATTGCTGCAATTCCTTGGAATCGGTAAACCCATGCTGTCTACAGGCCTCCGTTACATTAGGAAAAGCATAAAAGGCTCCCGCCGGCTGCTTGCAGGAAAACCCAGGAATTGAATTAAGACCCGCGGCGATAAGGTCGCAGCGCTGTCTAAATTCAGCAACCATATTGCTTACTGAATCCTGTGAGCCTGTCAGGGCCTCAATACCGGCATATTGAATAAACGTATTGGTACAGGACTCACAATTGGTAATCAGGCGGGCAACAAGCTCGGCCAGTTTTTCAGGCATTACACCATAGCCCAGCCGCCAGCCAGTCATAGCATAAGTCTTAGAAAACCCATCAAGAATTATCGTGCGTTCTTTCATACCAGGCAGAGAACTGATGCTGTTAAACTCGCCATCATATACCATACGGCTGTAAATCTCATCAGATAATACCCAAAGATTATGTTCGACAGCCAATTCAGCGATTGCTGCCAAATCATGGGCACTTAACATGCCGCCTGTCGGATTCTGGGGACTGTTTAATATAATGAGCTTGGTCCGCGGTGTAATTAGCTCTTTCAGGTGCTCAGTATCAAGAGAAAAATTTCTTTCCTCCAGTAGCGGCATCGGCACCGGGATACCATCAAGAAAACGAATTACTGATTCATAAATTGGAAATCCAGGGTTAGGATAAAGCACTTCATCCCCTGGGTTAATCAGCGCATGCAGCGAATAATATATAACCGGCTTGCCGCCAGGGGTAATTACCACTTCGTTAGGATTTACAGCTATCTTGCGGGTTCTGCCAATATAGTCCGCCACTGTTTCCCGCAAAGGAAGAATACCTGCTGACGGTCCATAATGGGTTTTATTTTGCTCAATAGCCAGAATGCCGGCCTGTTTTATATTGTCAGGAGTATCAAAATCCGGTTCGCCAATCGCAAAGCTAATAATGTCTTTGCCAGCTGCGTTTAACTTGTTTACCTCATTTAGTACTGCAAATGCGTTTTCCATACTAAGTTTTGTAAGACGAATCGCTGTGTCCATTTTCAGTCTCCTTCTTCACAAAAGTTACTGTGTATGTTCTTCAATAAGTTTTGCTATTGAATTGAAAGCTGCGGTGCAAAAGAGTAAGGGTGATACAATTACCGCCAGTCTTAGACTTTCTTCAACAACACTTCACGCAGCGTGGTTTTCATTACTTTCCCGGTAGCATTTTTCGGCAGGTCATCTATAAACAGAAAATCACGCGGCACTTTATAGGCAGCGAGATTACTGCGCAGATAATCGCGCAGCGTTCGTTTATCCGCAGAAGAGCCCTCTTTAAGGACGACAAAGGCATAGGCTGACTGCCCGCGCAGCTTGTCAGGAATACCGACAACAGCGGCTTCTGAAACAGCAGGATGTGAAAATAACAGTTCTTCAATTTCGCGCGGATATATATTTTCACCGCTCGTAATAATCATGTCTTTTAAACGGTCAACAATAAAAATATAGCCTTCCTCATCAATATAAGCTAAATCGCCTGTGTGAAGGCAGCCGCCCCGCAAGGCTTCTGCTGTAGCCTCAGGCAGATTATAATAACCCTTCATAACGATCGGCCCTGATATAACCAGTTCCCCAACCTCGCCGGTTTTTAACCACTGCCCATCATTTCCGGCAATCTTCGCGGTAATGCCTGGCAGAGGTTTGCCGATTGAACCTGGTTTTACCTTTTCTACCGGATTGAGAGCCACAACAGGCGAAGCTTCTGAAAGTCCATAGCCTTCCACAATCTGTCTACCTGTCCTGAGGGCAAATTGCGCTAAAATCTCTTGCGGCAGCGCCGCACCACCGGAAACAAATATCCGTACCTTAGCAAAGTCTTCTGGCTTACCCCAGGCGGCATACAGTTTGTACATTGTCGGCACACCATAGATAACAGTTAGCTCGCCTTTACTGATTGCAGCAATAGCTTCCCTAATGGAAAACGAATCAAGGATGGTAATACTGTTCCCGTTAAATAGTGCAGTCAGCACGCAGCAAGTCCAGGAAAAACAATGATACATCGGCAGGACGCAAAATACTTTATCACTAGGCATAAAGCTAAATGTCTGAGAATAGGCCATGGCATCAGCAAGTAAATTATGATGCGTCAGCATAGCTCCTTTAGGATGTCCGGTAGTACCTGAGGTATAGATAATTACACAAAGCTCATTTTCATCAAACGCTTCCGGCACAGGCGCCGGCGGGTAAACGGTTTCGGCTAAACTGCATTCTATTTCCGAAATGACCTCTTGCGTTACTTGGTGCGGGCAGCCATTTTTCTGAAGTTCCTGCGCTAAATCCAGCTCTTTCATGGTAACAAGTGTTTTTATATTGCCATCTTTTAAAATAAAAGCTACTTCCCGCGCCGCCAGTAAAAAATTAATGGGCACAACTACCGCCCCTAAACTGGCAATAGCCATATACACATAAATAAATTCAGCCGAATTTTTTGCAAGCAGGCCTACATTTTCTCCAGATCGTACGCCTTGCTGATAAAAATAATTGCGGTATAGCTCCACCTTTTTTTGTAATTGTAAATAGGTAATCGGCTCCTTATCAATTAAGGCAATATCAGTATCCTTACCACGATAAATTAATTCATGTACGAGCATAGCTTCACCTCATATATTTGATTATACATTAGTAATTATCTTTTTAGGATATAGTCTACAAAATTATCATAAAATAATGCAGTGTTCCTGTCAGCTGTATGACAGCCATTAAGAGCCCCACAGCTATCGCCAAAGACCACCAATGCGTCTGCATAATATTATAACACAATATACCAATTATACTTGATAATAAATTACGAAAATTATGCTTTGAGGCAGAGCCTAATCACTATCCAGAATGCCCCGCCGATTGATCAACCAAAGATTCTTTGGTAATTAAGTTTTTTCCTTTTAGCTGCGTAATTCATCACGATTACTCCAATTATTTTTAGGTAATGTAAACTACTTTATACTGGCATTAATAATTGTCTTTATTATATAGTAATACTGGTAAAAAAAGCACCCTATTGGGTGCTTTTTTACAAAAAACATATTAAAATGACATACTTGTGATTTCCTCGGAACTCCAAACCTCTATGCCGTCTTTTTCAATAAGTTCAGCGACTTTTTCCGGCTGGGAGAACTTCATTACCGCTGAAGCATATTTCCCATTAGCAAAGGCATACATGTATTCCACACTGATATTTTCCGCCAATAAAATATCAAGTACCTTACTGAGCGAACCTGTTTTATGGCTAACCTTAATGCAAATTACGTCATTTACCATAGCGGAAAAGCCAGCTTCTTTGAGCACAGCCTTGCCTTTTTGCGCATCAGATACCATCATCCGCAAAATTCCATATTCTGATGTATCCGCCAGACTTACAGCAATAATATTGATTTCATTGTCACGGAGTATATCTAATATACTGTTTAATCTTCCGGCCCGGTTTTCTAAAAAAACACATAGCTGTTTTACAAACATGGTCTTTCCCTCCTTAGTAAAGCTTTCTTTTATCAATAACTCGCTTGGCTTTGCCTTCACTGCGTTCAATGGTTTTCGGCTCGACCAGTTTGACCTTGACGGCAATGCCTAATGCGCTTTGCAGCACTTTGGCAATTTTCTTGGTCAGTTTATCAAGTTCCCTGATTTCATCAGAGAAATAGCGTTCTTCTACTTCTACAAGTACCTCAAGCGAATCTAGGTTGCCTACCCGGTCAACCACCATCAGGTATTGCGGTTTCACGCCATCAATGTTTAAGAGTGCGCTCTCAACCTGGGACGGGAATACATTGACACCGCGGATGATGAGCATATCGTCTGAGCGTCCTTTAAAGCGCGAAATACGGGCCTGGGTCCGGCCGCATTCACATTTTTCATAAGAAATGCTGGTTAGATCCTTGGTCCTATATCTAAAGAGTGGCAAAGCTTCTTTGGTAAGCGTTGTAAAGACTAGCTCGCCAACCTCGCCGAATTCTACTGGTTTCAGAGTATGAGGATCAATAACTTCCGGCAGGAAGTGGTCTTCTTGTATATGAAGACCTTTGTGGTATATACAATCGCCTGCTACGCCTGGCCCCATTACCTCACTTAAGCCATAGATATCAAACGCATGGATATTAAGCTTGGTCTCAAGGTGCGTCCGCATATTGTCTGTCCATGGTTCAGCGCCCATTATAGCAGCTTTTAGCTTTATTTTATCAAGCCGTCCCGTTTCCTCCAGCGCTTCCGCCAGATGCATGGCATACGAAGGCGTACTGGCCAGCACTGTAGCCCCAAAATCCATCATGATATTGAGCTGCTTCTCGGTATTGCCTGTTGACATAGGAATGGCGGTAGCGCCCAAATATTCTGTGCCGTAATGCACGCCAAGACCGCCTGTAAAGAGACCATAGCCATAGCAAACCTGTATACTGTCCTCTCTGGTCACGCCGGCCATAGTGAGAATTCTCGCCACACACTCAGACCAGATGGCAATATCTTTTTTGGTATAACCTACAACAGTAGCTTTGCCGGTCGTGCCGGAAGAAGCATGCACCCTGGCTATGTCCGACTTGGGCACCGCAAATAAACCAAAAGGATAGTTATCCCTTAAGTCAGCCTTTGTAGTAAATGGCAGCTTATTTAAATCCTCAATACCAGTAATATCACCTGGTTCAATACCCATTTGCTGCATTTTCTTACGATAAAACTCTACATTGTGATAAACCCGGTTTACCATCTTTACCAGTCTGCTGGACTGCAGATTAGTCATTTCATCCCGGCTCATACATTCTTTTGTTTCATTCCAAATCATATGCTGCTCCTTTTCTAAGTTCAATTTTTTAAATTACAGCTGATAACCTGCATCAAAGGCTTTCTTATTAATTTCCACGGTTTTAGGAGGAACAGTTTTTTCAATAACTTTATACCATTCTTCTTTAGAAAACTTCATATGTTTTGCGACAAGACCTAAAACAATGATATTAAATACCCTTGAATTACCAAGCTGCTTGGCTTGCTGCATGGCATCCACAGAAAATAGCGTATACTTTTTTGCTAGATTTTCTAGTACATTTTCCGGATAATCGGCCATACCTAATAAAACAGGCATTGGTTCTATTTTTTGATCATTAGCAATCAGCACGCCGTCCTTTTTGAGAAAATGGGCATATCTGAGGGCTTCCAGCCGTTCAAAGGCAATGATTATGTCCGCCATGCCTTCTTCAATGATTGGCTCAGCGACTTTCTCACCGTACCTGACATACGTAACAACACTGCCGCCGCGCTGCGCCATGCCGTGAACCTCAGACAGCTTGACATCATAGCCCGCATCAAGCGCAAGGCCGCCTAAAATCCTGCTGGTTAAGAGCGTTCCCTGGCCGCCCACGCCGACAATCATGATATTTGTTGTTTTCATTATTTTTCACCTGCCTGTTCAATCGCGCCAAATTTACACAATGATTTACATAAGCCGCAGCCATTACACATTGTTTCATCAATTTGAACCGTGCCATCAGCACTTTTCCTCATCGCCGGGCACCCTGGCTTTAGACACATGCCGCACTTTTTACACTTATCCGCTAAAATTCTATAGCCTTGCCGTTTCTGCTTGTCAAGAAGAACACAGGGCGATTTAGCAATAATTACAGATATTTCATCTTTATTAATGGCTTCTTTAACAGCGCTTTCCATCGCTGCCAGGTCAAAGGAATTGACTTCTACGACATGATTAATGCCCATGGCTACGCACAACGCCTTTAAATTCATCATGTACGTAACTTCACCCATCAAGGTTTTACCTGTAGCCGGATGGTCCTGATGGCCTGTCATGCCTGTTGTCGAGTTATCTAAGATTATCACCGTACTGGTTGCTTTATTGTAGACCATATTCATAAGTGAATTGATGCCTGTATGCAGAAAAGTTGAATCACCAATCACAGCAACCCACTCTTTGGAAAACTCTTTGCCTTTGGCCTTTTCAATTCCGTGCATGGTGCTGATACTTGCGCCCATACACACAAATTCATCAATAACCCCGAGCGGCGGGAGTGCCCCCAGCGTATAACAGCCAATATCACCAGCGGCATGGAGCTTTAGCTTACTGAGCACAGAAAATACGCTCCGATGCGGACAGCCCGGACATAAAACCGGCGGACGGGCCGGTACTTCTGCTGGCTGCTCTAAGGCTAAAACTTCCCCGCCAATGGCCTGACGCAACATGTTGGCGCTATATTCACCCTGCACCGTTAATATTTCTTTACCAACAGCCTTGATACCCCAGGATGTCACCTGCTGTTCAATAACCGGATCTAATTCTTCGATAATATATAACTTTTCAACCTTACCCGCAAAATCTTCAATTAATTTACGCGGCAGCGGATTTATAATGCCCAGTTTCAGTACAGAGGCCCTAGGCAAGGCTTCTTTCACATATTGATACGACATACCGCTGGTAATAACACCGATTTTGGTATCGTTCATTTCTACTTTATTAATAGGCAGCTCTGAAGCATCCTTGGTCAGCGCGATATCTCTTTGTTCTACCGCAACATGACGAAACTTGGCAAACCCAGGAATCATGACGTTTTTCCTAATGTCTTTTTTATAAGGCTTGTCAGCGATTTCAGCGCGGTCATTCAGCTCTACAATACCTTGTGAATGCGACAATCTGGTAGTTGTACGCACAATAACCGGCGTATCATATTTTTCACTCAGCTCATAAGCAAATTTAACAAAATCTTTGGCTTCCTGACTGTCTGAAGGCTCAAGTACCGGAACATGCGCCGCACGGGCCACTGCTCTGGTATCCTGCTCATTTTGCGAGCTATAGAGACCAGGATCATCAGCCACGACAAACACCATACCGGCGTTCACACCCATATACGAAAAAGTATATAAGGGGTCTGACGCCACATTTAACCCCACTTGTTTCATCGAAGCCAAAGAACGTACGCCAGCCAGCGATGCCCCGATAGCGACTTCAGCGGCGACCTTCTCATTTGGTGACCATTCCGCATAAACTTCCTTATATTTTATAATACTTTCGCTAATTTCCGTACTAGGCGTCCCGGGATAAGCGGCCGATACTTTGACGCCTGCTTCATAAGCGCCGCGGGCAATGGCTTCATTGCCAAGCATAATTACCTTGTTTGTCATTACATTAGTCCCTTCCTAATAGATTAAATTATAAAAAACTGTAATCTATCACAAAACTTTGTTAGATTTTTTTATAATTTTGCACACTATTGTAATTATAACGCAAACTAACAAGTTTATAAATACATAAAACAAAAATAAGGGATTGTTGCCTTAGTACAACAATCCCTTATTTTGCTCAATCAACTTAATTATGGTGTAAAGCGTCCGATTAACCGGTGTATCTATATTATGCTTGGCTCCAAGCGCGCAAACCGCTCCGGCGAAGGCGTCGACTTCGGTTTTGCGTCCGCATTCCACATCTTCAAGCATTGAAGTCCGGCTGGCCGGATCAAGACTATCTAGCACCTCATCCCATCTATTAATATCAGCCTCAGTTAACTTGATGCCTTCTTTTTCGGAGACTGCCACAACTTCCCGCATGGCTGTTTTCATAAACTTCCTGGCCTCATTCACAGACTGAAAAAGTCCGTAGCGGCCTCTGGTCACGGCAGAGCACTGATTAATACCAACATTGACCATAAACTTCCACCATAATGTGTGCAGCATATCTTCCGGAATGTTATAGGGAATACCAGCTTTGTCAAACAGTGCTTTGACAGCATTTACTTTAGCCGAATACTGTGTATTGTTTTTTTCACCAAAGGACAAATTACCTCGGCCGACAAAACAAATCTGCCCGTCTTGCCGATTAGGTGTCAGCGCAAAAGATACGGCATACAGCATTTTTTCCCTACCAAATTCATGACCCAGCATATCTTCACTGGTAATACCGTTTAACAGTGAAAGGATAATAGTATTTTCACCCACATAGTTTCTCATATCTTTTATTGCCTGCGGCAAATGATAGGTTTTGACCGCCACAATGATTAGATCAGCCTTGTCACCGTCTTCTTCCGGTGCAACAAAATCAAAATCATATCGTTTACCGTTAATGAGCAGGCCCTGCTCATTGTAACGTCTGGCACGTTCACCACCAGCAATAATTTTTATTTGCCGGGGATCACTATCATAGAGCATGCTGGCGTAGGCCGAACCTAGCGCGCCAAGGCCGATTAATAAGACTTTGTTAATTTTCATTTTTAGTACCTCTCTAACTTGGTGTAAGCCACAATTTCATCCCGTACCAATATAAGCAATCTATATCTTTTCATTCACGAATTTCATTTCAACTTGTTTAAAAACACCTTCAGCCATCAAAACCTTGCCGGTTCGCACCTCATCCAGCCCTTGGTCAAGCAGTTTATATAATTCAAGCTTACCAACAAGACATTCAAAAGTCTCAATACTCATTATCCTTAGCTGCGAAAGCATGTGAGTCACTGCAAACGCCCCCCCTGCTTAAAACTATGCTTGACCCACAACGTTACCATTATAATCCAAAAAGATGTAAGCCTTAAAAATAGCGGATTTTCGAGATTTTAAAAAATTATAATTTGTAACGTATTTTATTACCATTAACGGTAAATGGTAATAAGTAATTCAAACATTCTCGCCGCTCTGACCGAATTTTTAAAACCGCTTTATGACCCACCACTTCCCCCAATTAGGCGTGTATTTATCAAGTCCCCTCTCGAGAGGGGTGGCACGGAGTGACGGGGTGTGTTGTATTTTGCCATTAGGGAGTAGCCATTTTGTATAGCAACAAACTTGCATATGACCCGATTCTAAAAAAACTGGCGCGGGACTTACGAAAAAACAGTACCTTATCTGAAATATTACTTTGGCAGCATTTGAAACACTCATATATGGGGTATGATTTTCACCGACAAAAGCCCATTAGCAAATATATAGTTGACTTCTTTTGTCCCACTTTAATGTTGGCTATCGAAATTGATGGTGTTACACATAACGAAAAGTCCAATGAAGATAAAATACGACAACAACACTTAGAACAGTTGGGCATTTCTTTTTTACGTTTTTCTGATAATGAGGTTAAAACGAATTTATTAGGGGTGTTATCATCAATTCAGAGCTTTATTGTAGATAACAGGTAGACATATATTATACAGGGATTATTTTCGATCGAAATACAAAGGCAACACACCCCGTCGCTCACGCGCCACCCCTCTCTAGAGGGGACTTTAAGTAAAGCCTGCCTATCTATGAATTGGCGAGGGATTGCATCCAGGAGACAGGCTACTAAACCAAACTACCTCAGCCGCTCTGGCATAATTGCTTTCTACTTTTGCAATCCTACTAAATTTACCTTAAGCAATCCTGTTTCTTCAAACTCGTTATTATATGCGTCTTCAATGATAGACATTTCTTCCATAACCTGTGCCATAGACATTTTGTTTAACTGTTCCCGACCATATTTCACTTCCATATCTCGTTGTGCCAGTCGATGCGCCAATTCATCCCAAAAAGTATCGTTATCGTATTCATCTATAATCCCTTGAGCTGTTGTTTCATCCTCAAACTGTCTCGAAGGGTAATATCGCCCGTTGGATTTATCATGCTCCACATAGTCCTCAAAGCCAAAATCCTTTGCGTGCGACAGCAATTTTTGCGTTACCTGATCATAGGCAGCCATTTTGCTATCTCCAGTTTCATCAAACGCAGATGTAATCCAATCAGCGATATATAGTATATCCAGCAAATTCTTATACTCTTGTTTGGTAAAATTAATTTTCATAAAATACCTCCTCATAGGGATGGCCCCTGTGCCCAATATCATCAGGCTAGTGTGAAACATGGGGGCAGGTGAGATGTTTACCGGAAAAATTAGTAAAAAAACAACTGCCCGGTCCCTATGTTTCTTCTTATCAATATTCATTTCGATAAATTTACCGAAAACTTCAATATTCCTTCTGCAAAAGATGCTGCCTCATAAGGCTCAAATATAATCATTGATTTATCTTTGCTAACTAGATAGTAATTAAAAGTGTAATTGCTGTCTAATATTTTATCAGCCAAGAGATTTCCAGGAATTATAGGCTTAAATGAACTTTTAAACAGTAATCGGATTTTTCTTTCTTGTGCTTGATTAAAAATATCATTCAAAATAGCTTTTCTATTTTCTGTATTTAAGTTAACAAAATTACTAAAAGGCACTGTATTTCCCGTATCTAGATTGAAAGTATAGCCATATAAATACATATGACCATGGGCACCACTAAAATATGAACCCAAATAAACATCTTTATATATTGTTAAGCTCAATAAATTATCATTATTATATTGAACCTCATATTTTAGATTGGCATGACAATAATCAGAAAGTTCACCATGATCAGATGCTACACTTTTCCCTTTCTGTGATTCAGCTATGAATGTATTAACTATCCCCTCAATAAAATAATTCATTTTAGTTTGTACTTCTTGGTTAGCCATACCGTCAAGATGAGGATAATTAGCCGTAATATAATCTTCTTGATAGTCATACGGCTCAACAATTGCCCTTGGGCTGGCTTCAATTATACTTAAATTTAATGAAAAAACAATTAATGCTAGTAAAAAAAATAATAATTTCTTTTTCATTTAATTTCACCGTCTTCAAAAATTAATGTTTTAGAATTTCACCGGGACGGGACAAAATTGATACTTAATAAAGTAACAATTTCGTCCCGTCCCCAACTGTCTCTTAAAAAGAATCTGATCGTTTTTCATGTAGGGGCAATCCCTCTGTGGTTGCCCGCGTAGAGACGCTCTAACAAGAAGAAACTAATCTGTGGTAATAAGAAAACCCAAACTTATAACCGATGCCTTTCTTAATACCACAGAAAGTTATTCATAATAGATTGTTTGTGCGCGGGCAACCACGGAGGGATTGCCCCTACGAAGGCAAACATTCCACTTCTAATTATACTTACATTGTATTCCATAATAGCCTGTTGACATTGGGCTCCTAGCTTTCTGATTTTTAATACAGGGACAATTCCCCTTAAGTGCACAACGAGCGAAATCGATTATTTCAATGCTCTCAACTTCTTACTGTACCTTTCCTCATTATAAGCTTCATTCGTTTTCATTACATCGTATATTTCCTCAATAAGAACAACAGCCATTTTTTCTTTGGCGATCTTCTCGGTGTATCCCAATTTTTTTAATCTTTCCAATGTCATTCTTGTAATTGGCGGATTATTCTCTCTAAGCTGATTGTCAAGAACCGCCAAAATGGTCATTTTAAAATTTTGATTGGCCATATTTATAATCTCCTGATATTTATTTTTCTAGTTTTGTTTTCAGTCCCACATGAAATATAGGGACAAAAAACTTGACAGGTGAGATGGGCACCGAAAAAAGGGAGAAAACCAACTGCCCTGTCCATATGTTCCTGTTTCTTTTATAGCGACCCTTAGTTTCGGTGCCCTTTCCGTAATTTACTTATTCTAAGTTACTTTTAATCACCCAACCATCATCGTCTAATTTTAATTTTCCCGTATTAACCATATCCGTTATATATCTATTTATACCTCGTTCAACTGGACCTGCCTGACAATAGCTACTATTTTTTGTGTGATTACTTATATTATTATCGAAATCATAGCATGTCATCTCAATTAACTTTTTTGATTCATTTTTCTCAGAAAGATAAATCATGCAATGCTCTTCATTATATTTAAGCTTATTAAGATTAGGGTATTCTTGCCAAAATTTATCCTTAAATACGTGTTTAATCCAAGCATTAATGGTTACGGCATTATTATATTCGTCATATTGACGATTCAGCTTATCAATGTCGACATAGCTATCCATGTATACGTCACTAGAAATTAGCCGCCAGTCTCGTATCTGCGGCGCTGCTATTCCGATTGACATTACACACATTACCTGAATTATTACCAATAACATAATTACTGATTTTTTATTTCTCAATCTTATTATTCCCCCCACTTAACGATGTAATGCCGCACCATGATCAATCTTAAGATATGGAGTCAAACCATCATATGTCGCGGTATTCCAGTCAATCCACATATAGCGTATACCACCGGCTTCACGAATAGCAAATTTACCACCGCCCGGATTACCACCAGCAAAATCATATCCTGCTACTACCTCACAGCCATTAATATAGCGGTCATGCACCTCAATGGCTAAATTCCCATTATTATCATACCAGTTACCAGCAATACGATTTAATACGTTCTGGACATACCGGTATTCCATCTGCATAGCATTCGCTTTACCAAATTCAAAATTAGTCGTAGACACATTAAAATTATAACTACCAGCAAATGCACCGATAACCGCTATAGCTAAAACAAATCTTTTAAAAGCCCTCATTTTTCTAATCCTCCAGCAGCTAAAGGCCATTCTACCGCTTGACCTGATTAAAATAAAAAAGTTTAACGCCTTTTCATTTTCAATCCAAACCATAAAACTACAGGTTCAGACTTGAGCTTCTAAGGAAAAACGAGTGTCAGGTATGAATTATTTTATTCCGCTATCAGTATGTTATATTTTTATAATCTTTCATTGTTTTCCATACCTTTACACAAAAGTCCTGCACAATATGCCAAAAGTTATTTGCCTAAAAATGCTCCGACCATCTCGCAGGCCGGAGCATTTTTTATCCTATATAAGCGACATTGGAACAAGGTCCACGCCACCGTTATATTCCATTTAGATGTTATTTGTGGCATTTGTCAGTCCAGGGGACAGGCGCCTAGTCCCACGCAACATTTGTGACAATCTAGCTTTTTGATTCTTAACAGAGGGACAAGGCGCCTGTCCCCTTCAGTGCCATTAAAATAGCTAGAGAAAAATCGGTTTATTGTTCTATGCTCTACTACTGAGTATAACTAATACTATTCCGCTCACACCAACTAATAGCAATGCCGCGCAGTGCTTCTTCTCGATAACTATACCATCTATCCTCAATCCCATACCTATTTACAGTATACTTAAAGCGCCGGAAAGCTCCTTTCCCATTAATTGCATCATACAATGCTGCTGATATTTTTCCGTTATCCAGTGAATTACAAAATCGTTCCATTATACGATATTCATCAATTTCCTGTTTATCAGGCAATCCAATATACTTGTCCCAATTCACATCAATGTCAAAAGCATCTTTAATTGACGCCCTCTGCCAATCTGGATACTGTGAAAAGTCATCATCTTCTTCCGATTCCTCGGCAATAGCCATTTCCTCTTTACTAACAGTAACAATCAGCCCTGTTTCCTTATTCAAATATTTATAGAATTCATCCATTTGCATTTCCATTTCAGCAACTAAGTCTTTTATTTTCATAATCATCACCCTTCCTCTTCACCAACCATAGATTTTGCTTCTTCCCAGGTTATGCCGTATGGTGCACCACCGGAAGTATATCCGGCAATAAAATAAAATGTATCATCACTATCAGCAAATACTAAAGCATCCAGCTCCTTTTGCTGCTTTTTTTGTAGGCGCTTCATGCGCTGAGCTTCAACGCCTTTTTTTACACAATCAATATATTGGGCAGTAAATTTATGTCCCAGCAGTTGAAGCTCTGTAATAGCGCATAGTATATCTACACCAAAACGTTTTCTATAACCCTTAACAAGGTTATTTCCTTCATATTTAGCTATCCATTGTTTTGCAGCCTGAAGCCGTCTCTCTCTTTTCTTGACTTTTTGCATATATTCTCCTAAATATCTCGCTTCTAATATATGAATTATTTTAGCACACATCATACAATCACCCTAGATTTGAACGATAATATTTTGCCCCAAAAACAAAAACAAGGTAAAAAGAAATATCCAAACAAAAAACCGGTCAAGGGGTTCACTTCCCCTTCAACCGGCTAGTTCCATTTGCAGATTATTTTATTTAGACCAATCCTATACTTGGTACATCCAAAGTTTTTAAAGATAAATATAATCACTCATCACAGGCTGCAGCCCCTGGTCGACTAAATCGTCGTAAACTTCTTTGACCGTACGGGCGTCTGATATTTCAAACTGCTCATCCCCTTTGGCCTCGCTATCATCACTATGCCCGCCGATGGCTACCGAGACGCCGGCCGAAATCTTGGTGGCTCCCATCTGAACGAGATGCTGCCTGACCTTAGCGCATTCCCGGGTAGAAACTGTAATATTGGCATAAGGCAAAAATAGCCGATAGGCTGTTACTACCTGTACAAGCTGCGCTTCGTGTACATCCATGGGATTGATTTTTTCATTGTTGATAATTGGTCTGAGGCGCGGACACGACAAGGCTATTTCCGCCTGTGGGTATTTGCGCTGCAATAAATATGCATGATACCCTGTCGCAAAAGCATCCTTACGGAAATCGTCAAGTCCAAGTAAAGCCGCAAAACCAACGCCGCGCATGCCGCCCATGAGCGCCCGTTCCTGCGCATTGAAGCGATACGGGAAAATCCGTTTGTGCCCGGCAAGGTGCAGTGTTTCGTACCGGTCAGAATCATAGGTTTCCTGAAACACCGTCACATAATCCGCACCGCATTTTTGCAGGTAAGCATAATCCTCGCTATTCATCGGATAAACCTCAAGGCCGACGACATTAAAATATTCCCGGGCAATTTTACAGGCCTCGCCGATATATTTTACGTCAGACATCTTAGAACTCTCACCTGTCAGAAGCAGTATCTCCTTTAAGCCAGTTTCGGCAATGGCCTTCATTTCGGTTTCAATTTCTTTTGCATTTAATTTGGCTCGTTTAATTTTGTTATGACAGTTAAAACCGCAGTAAATGCAGTAATTTTCGCAGTAATTGGCAATGTATAACGGCGTAAACATATAAATAGAATTACCGTAATGCTCCCTTGTTCTTACCTTGGCTGCCTGTGCCATCTCTTCTAAAAAAGGCAGCGCTGCCGGTGAAAGAAGCGCTTTAAAATCTTCCGGACTAAGAGAATCTTTGTTTAAAGCCTGCCGAACTTCCTTTGGGCCATAGGCCTTGTAATCATACCCTGCTCTGGCCGCAATCACCTCTTTAAGTACATCCGATTTGATAGCTTCCATACCAGGTAAATACTTCATATGATTAATCCGGTTCTTCGGCAAATGCTCGCGAATCTCCTCACTAAAAATACCTGTTTCTAGTCGTGCTTCGTTTGCTTGTCCCATGATTATCCCTCCTGCTCTTGTAAAAATCCTGTTAGCGGTGAGGAAGCGGCTGCCCCTTTATCTATTACCCGCCCTAGTCCAGCAAGATACGCTGCTCGTCCGGCAATTATGGCATTTTTAAAGGCTGCCGCCATCGAAACAACATCGCGGGCAGTCGCAATCGCGGTATTTATCATAACCGCGGCAGCGCCCATTTCCATAGCCAGACAAGCATCAGAAGGACGGCCGATTCCAGCATCAACAATAATCGGCAAATCAATTTCATCAATTAAAATTTTTATGAATTCCTTGGTACAAAGCCCTTTATTGGAGCCAATTGGCGAGCCTAGGGGCATAATGGTGGCCGCCCCCGCGTTTTTAAGATCCCGGGCCACGTTTAAATCAGGATACATGTACGGCATAACAATAAAGCCTTCCTTGGCTAACATTTCGGTAGCTTGGATGGTTTCCTGATTATCAGGCAAAAGATACTTGGAATCACGGATAACTTCAATCTTCACAAAATCGCCGCACCCAAGTTCGCGGGCTAAACGGGCAATCCGTACAGCCTCCTTGGCATTTCTAGCCCCAGATGTATTAGGCAGCAGCGTAACTCCCTTAGGGATAAAATCTAAAATATTGCCCACGCCGCCCTGATTGGCCCGTCTAAGTGCAAGCGTAATCATTTGCGCGCCGCCATGGCTTATCGCGGCTTTGATTAAATCGAGTGAGTATTTACCTGAACCCAAAATAAAGCGCGAATCAAATACCTGACCGCCGATTACCAACTTATCTTCTTTAGTTTGCTGTGTTTCCATGTTTAGCTCCTCCTGTTATAAACACAATAAATAAAACGCTATGCGTTTTTAAAATAACAAGAAAGTAAGTAACGTTTCGGCTAATTCAGAAAAACAAGCTATAGCCCCTCAGCCCGAAATGTTATACTTTCTTAGATTATAAAAAAAGACCATGAAAGTATTACACCCGTGGTGGTGTACCCCTTCATGATCTTTAATCACTCTATTGGTTCAATATTAAAATTATCATTTTAGAACGTTTTTATTATAATCGTGGAAATTTGATTTGTCAATTATCCTAAAGTTCAATTTTTTCTAAGTCGTTGGGTACAAAAACCGCACCGTTAAAGACTGAACCGGCTTCTTTAGTATAGCATATTTTACGCTCGGCCAGTTTTGTATCTTCGGTGTGGTATAAAACCAAATTTTTTATGTCAAACCGCTCTGCTAATTTACCCGCATCGAGTGCTGTACTGTGATGTTTGGCGTAAGGTTTAAAAATCTCTTTATCGCTGTACAAGCAATAGGCTTCCGACAGCATCCAGTCACACTTTTCCACATAGTCTTTACTCACTGCCTCGTTATATGGTTCATCCCCCAGACACACTAAAGTCCTGCCGTTAGGCAGCAAAGCACGAAACCCAAATTGCTTGGCTTTAGTCGAAACAATATCAAAGAACTTAATTTCCATTGTCGCAGCCTCAATGCTATCGCCATCTGCTACTTCATGAAATACAATCCGGCTACCAATAAATTGCACTAAGTTCTGTGGTAAAGTCATGCCGCAAAATGTCGTAATCATTTTAACCAATTCATCATGGCAATATATAGTGAACTGGCCATCATACTTTTTATTTATCATTAACATAGCAACTTTTCTAACCATCCAGATGACGCCGAGCACGTGATCGGTATGTCCATGTGTGACAAACATATGATGAATACCTGTATAGGAAATATCAGCTTCCGCCAGCTGCTTCATAATTCCATTGCCGCCGCCTGCATCCACTAAAAAATATTCGTCCCCATTTTGCAAGGCAAAACAAGTATTATAGCACTTTGTTACCATTGCATGTCCTGTTCCTAACATAATTAATTGTGTGTCCAATTCTACCATCCTTTTTAGTTATATATTCAATAACATAAGCTTGGTATTTTTAACATATTTCGCGTTATTCCAAAGTTACTCCTGCATTGCTGGAGAATTTAAAATGAGAATGCCCCACTAAGTACGACATCCCCAATATAAAAACGCACTTATTAAATTGTCTTATATTCTACATTGCCCATAGTCTACTTTAGAAATAATAGCTTGTCGTCCGGAATCTGCAAACGCAAATTCTGTTTATCATGAATTTCTTGCCATTCATCTTTTGCCACTTGCCAGACAATCTCCTGGCCAAGCCCACATTCATTCTTATTTCTAACAATAATCATCATACTAAAAGTATCTTCAATCACCCGTTCAATTTCAAAGTTCAAACAGTTTACCTGGCTGTTTTCCGCTGGATTTAAACATAATTTCAAATAATGTGCCCGTATTCCCACATATTTTATATTGTCAGGCACAGGAATTGTACTACTTAAAATACAATTCCAATCAATTGCCCTGATTGTATAATCAGAAATTTTTTCTGCTTTTGAATGATTTTTGCATCCAGTCAGCCGTGAGGCTGCTAATGTTTCAGGACTATTAAACAGCGCTTTTTTAGCGCTGATTTGTTCTATCTTTCCGTTAGTAAGCACTGCGGTTCGATCACAGAGACGATAGACTTCATCCCGGCTGTGCGAAACAAAGATAATCGTGTCCTTGTACTTTTCTAAAACTTTCATGGTTTCTAGTTCAATCTGCCATTTTAAATGGTTATCAAGGGCTGAAAATGGCTCATCAAGCATAATAATATCTGGCTCTGCCGCAAATATTCTGGCCAATGCAACCCGCTGCTGCTGTCCGCCGGAAATTTGTCCGGGATAACGCTTTTCAAGACCCGCTAAATAAAAAGAAGCTATTTTCTCCTGCACAATCTGCTTTCTGTCAGGCTTTGAGCGCTGAATGCCTGCCGCTATATTTTCTTCGACCGTCATATGCGGAAAAAGTGCATAATTTTGAAATAAATAACCTGTTTTTCGCTCTTGCGGGGTCAAGTTAATCTGTTTAGCCGAATCAAATAATACACGATTATTTAGTACAATTTTTCCGGAGTCTGGTTTGATAATGCCCGCAATGCACTTGAGCGTCATACTTTTGCCGCAGCCGGATGCGCCGAGTAAGCCTAAGATCTCGTCTTGGGCTTCAAGCTCTACTGCCAGTGAAAAATCGCCTAAAGATTTTTTAATATCTACATAAATAGACATGTACTACCCTCCTTGCACCCAAGCAGCAGTTTTCCCTTTTTTCTGGACATTCGACCAATAATTCATCAATATCATAATGATAAAGGAAATAATAATAATCACGCCTGCCCATACATAAGCCGTATCGCGGTCCCCCGCCTGGACGGCCGAATAAATTGCCGTGGCCATGGTCTGTGTTCTGCCTGGAATATTGCCGGCCAGCATAATGGTTGCGCCAAACTCACCAAGCGCTCTGGCAAAGGCCAGCACCGTACCGGCGGCAATGCCCGGCCAGGATAAAGGCAAAACAATCCGCCAAAAAATCCGTTCCTCGGACATTCCCAGTGTCTGTGCTGCCGCAATCAGGTTATAGTCAATTTGCTCAAAAGCCCCCCGTGCCGTCCTATACATTAAAGGAAAGGCCACCACGGTAGATGCAATTACGGTGGCCTCCCAGGAAAAAACTATGCTGAAATCAAACTGCAGCAGGAACTTGCCAATAACACTGTTTTTCCCTAACAAGACCAGCAGGAAAAAACCGACGACGGTTGGCGGCAATACCAGCGGCAAAGTAAATATACCATCGATTATGCCCTGATATTTTTCCAGTCTCATTACATAGCGGGCGCCGTACAAACCCAGTACGAAGGTAATTACCGTGGCCAATAAAGCTGTTTTTAGTGATATATAGAGCGGTGCTAAATCCATCGGCGGCCTCCCAAAAAGCTTTTAGTTCATCTTAAAACCGTATTTTTCAAATACAGCTGCCGCTTCCTTGGTGGCAAGAAAATCAACAAAGCCTTGAGCGGCCTTTACATTTTTGCTGCTTTTTACTATGGCTACAGGATAAATGACTGGTTTGTGGCTTCCGGCCGGTGCTTCCGCGATTACTTTGACCTTGGCGGTAGTTGCGGCATCTGTAGCATATACCACCCCGCAGGCGGCTTCGCCGGCTTCCACCCAGGTCAGCACCTGGCGCACATCAGAACCATAAATGACTTTGGCTTTTACTGCATCCAAAATGCCTAAAGAGTTAAAAATTTCTTCTGAATATTGACCTACCGGCACAGCTTTTGGTTCACCAAGCGCAATTAAATTTATCTTAGGAGATGTTACATCTTTGAAATCTTTCAGCCCGGCTGCATTCTCTTTAGCGGTAATCAGCACTACTTTATTGACCAGCAAATCTTTGCGTGATTCTTTTACAATCAAGTCTTTTTTATCTAGTTCATTCATTTGCTTCTGGGCGGCTGACATAAAAATATCCGCTGGCGCCCCTTCTTCGATTTGACTCTGCAGCGCGCCTGAGCTGCCAAAACTATAAGTAATTTTTACATTCGGGTTTGTTTTATTGTAGAGCTGCGTAAGTTCATTCATTACATCTGTTAAACTCGCGGCAGCTGAAACAAAGATCTCGGTCTTTTTTTCTTCTGGCGAATTTACTTTTTCTTTAGTATTCGTGCCGCAGCCAGCCACTAACGTCACTAAACAAACTGCACTAAGCATGAGCGCTGCCAATCTTTTCGCTAAATTCATAAATGTCATCTCCCTAATCATTTTTATTTATAATTAAGCCTATAGCTTTTTCATATACCCGATGACTTCGCGGACTATTCCTTCCAATCGTTAATATCATAACAAGGAACACCAATATTCCCTTTAACATCACAATCAATCGCAATAAGCTCGTATTTAGGCTTAAAAACATTATATCAAATACCCGTTACTTTGCCCACTGGTTTGCTATGACGGATTTACTGGAGATTTATTAAAGATTGAACTTCGCAAGGGCAGTACCTATTCTCCAACGGAAGTTGAGGAGTTTTTGCAACCACTTCTAGATGAATATTTTAGTCAGCAACCCTGAGTAAATCCCCCAATATAGTGTAATAATAAAGTATCACAGGTTGTTTACAGGTGGTGTACGTTGATGAAAGAGCGAAAGTGTTTACACATAAATAAGATATCGACTGTTATGCCAAAAGCATCACATTCCACGGTTAAGAAAAAGCTTTATACTTTTAGACAACTAATTATAGAAAGTGAGAAAGTCGCAGACGAAATATCGCAGATTGTTGCAAAGCTTAGACCCGTGGATGCTATGGCTGTCTTTACAACTGTAACTTCCAATAAAAGTTTTTTGGAGAAAGCATTCAAAAAGAGTGGCGACGTCACGTTTAATGAATTCACTACCTTTTCAGGCGTAAAAGTCTTGATAGTATATATTGACGGATTAGTAAACAAGGATCTTTTGGGACGGGATGTTATAAGTTCATTTATTATGAAATCAAAAGAACAACCGGCAAATACGCTGCTTGACTCGAAATTTCTTAAAAACTTAATTTCGGCAGCAAGCGTGCAAGAAACCAAAACAATGTCTGCGGTTATTGATGATGTATTGAATGGTGATACGGCTATGTTCGTTGATGGAGTAGATACGGCCCTGCTCATCGATTGCAAAGGATGGGAAAAAAGAGCGGTAATTGAGCCGGATACCGAAACAGTTATTAGGGGACCCCGTGAAGGTTTTATTGAAAATATCAGAACAAATACTAGTTTATTGCGCCGAAAGATAAAGAACCGCAACTTGGTATTTGAAAATATGAGCCTTGGCCAGCAGACAAAAACCAACGTTGCTATCGCTTATATTGATGGCATTGTAAACCAAGCGGTACTGGGTGAAGTGAGAAGACGCTTAAATAAGATTGATACAGATTCTATACTAGAAACAGGTTACATTGAGCAGTTTATCGAAGATAGCCCGTTTTCGGTACTGGCGACCGTTGCCAATACCCAAAAGCCAGATATTCTTGCGGCCAAAATGCTCGAAGGTCGGGTAGCCATATTTTGTGATGGGACTCCCCATGTACTTACTGTCCCCCACTTGTTTATCGAAGAGTTGCAAACCAGTGAGGATTACTATATGCGACCATTCATCGCATTTGCGTGGAGAATGCTTCGAATTTTAGCTCTGCTCATCAGTGTATTAGTACCAGGTTTATATGTTGCTCTTCAGACTTATCATCAAGAAATGATTCCCACAATACTTCTATTACGCATGGCTGGCTCAATCTCGGATATACCATTTCCAGCTGGAGCAGAAATGCTTATCATGATAGTCTTTTATGAGTTGCTCCGCGAATCAGGTATCAGACTCCCCAGGGCGGTAGGATCGGCAATCAGTATCGTGGGCGCGCTAATTGTTGGCGAAAGCGCAGTTAATGCTGGCCTCGTAAGTGGTTCAGTAGTTATCGTCATCGCCATTACCGGAGTTGCTGGATTTATTGTTCCGGCTTTATCGGAAGCTGTCATAATCTATCGATTTTTATTCTTAATTGCAGGCACCGCAATGGGTCTATACGGCATCGTGTGCGGAATATTCATCGTTGTACTGCACGCTGTTTCGCTGCGTTCATGCGGCGTTCCCTACACATCCCCGCTGGCACCTTCTGATCAAGGAGTACTTAATGATTTTATTTTAAGATTTCCGCTATGGGCGATGAAAAAAAGGCCAGAAGCTATTGAAAAAAACAATAAGGAAAGGCGGGGGTAAAACTAATGATGATATGCAAAAGAATGTTTGCAATAACTTTAATGCTAGTGTTAGCTTTACCGCTTACCGGGTGCTGGAATCGTCGCGAGTTGAACACCCTTGGAATTATCGGCATGGTAGGCGTAGATACTGGTAATAATGGCCTTAAAACTACGTTTCAGATCATTAAGCCTGAGAAAACCAGTAAGGGTGGTGAAAAAGCCGGGATACCCGTCAAGTACATACAATCTAATGGCAGGAGTGTTATAGAAACATTCCGAAACGCAACGGCGCAGTTTGACCGCAAACTGTTCGTATCCCACGCAAAAGAATTTTTGTTCAGCGAAGATGTTGCCAGAAATGGGCTGGCCGAGCAGCTTGATATGATTTTACGAGACCATGAACTAAGATTATCAATGCATTTAGTAATTATAAAAGACTCTTCTGCTGCCGATGCTATGAACATTGCCAGTGGCATCAATACGATTCCTTCAAGCTATGTCGATGACTTACTTAAGCAATATAAATCCCATTCGAAAAGTGTGGATTCTAAAGTTATAGATTTCTTAAAGACATACCACGGCAAAGGAATAAACCCCGTCGTTACAGTACTAAAAAAAGTTAAGAAGGCTAAAATTGGAACAGGAGAAAGTGAAGAATACGAATTGAACCCTGAAGGAGCGGCCGTGTTTTTAAAAGATAGGCTGGTCGGATTTCTGGACGGCCCGGAAACAAGAGGTTACAACTGGGTAGTCGGCAAAGTAGCTAGTGGTATTGTTGTATCCCCTACGCCGAATAGTAACGGAACTACCTCTGTAGAAATATTAACAGCCGAGAGTAAAAATGAGGTAGAGATTACTGATAATAATATAAAGATCAAAGTAAAAATCAATATGACCGGCATGCTGGATGAAGAAACAAGTAAAATCGAACTAACAGAGCCGGCTGTAATAGACATGCTGGAACAAGTAAATTCACAGGTCATTAAACAGGAAGTGGAGCATACCTTGCTAAAAGTGCAGACAGAATATAAATCTGATATCTTTGGCTTTGGACAGCTTGTTCACCGCAAATACCCTCAGAAATGGAAAAACATGCAGGATCATTGGGATGAATTGTTCTCACAAGCAGCCATTGAAGTAGAAACTGAAACAAAGATAACAAAAACAGGAAAATCATCATCTCCGGTGAAAGAATAAAAAGGAGTCAACAACAAATTGATGACAAATTCACAAAAAATATCTCCAAGACAAGCCATATTTTTACTGAGCCTTAGCCGCATATCGATAGTACTCTTATGGTTTCATTTCTCCAACCAGGATGTATGGATTACAGAAATTATCGCGCTGTTTTACATTGCAATATTTTGTACGCCGTTATTATTTTTAAGTAAGCAGTTTGCTAATTTGACACCAATCGAGTATCTACCAATAATAACCGGTAAACTGGTTGGTAAGATACTGGGGGCTTTATATTTTGGTTTTTTTCTATTTGTTGCTACCATGGATTTATCGTTGTTTGATAACATCCTTAAGCCAATAAATTTCCCTGAAACTCCAGATTATGCCATTGTATTACTTGCGCTAATTACTTGTGCTTATGGTGCAAATAAGGGCTTGGAATGCATTGCCCGGACGACAGAAATTTTTGTCCCGCAAATTTTAACCATTATTGTTCTTTATGCAACTCTTCAAATACCTGACATGGATTTCAAAGTATTTCTGCCAATACTAGCTGATTCCACTTTCTCGGAGATCAACTTCCAGTCCTTTAATATCGCTGCCGGAATACACGAAATTATAATCCTCGCTATGCTGGTTCCGTCCATTAATAAAAAAGAAACTCCAAATATGATTTTTTTCTGGGCAATAATCCTTATTACCGTATTTTCCCTTATAATTATAGTTCCAACGCTAGCAGGATTAGGACTAGAACTCTCCCAAAAAACATTTGACCCCTATTATCTCTTTATAAAACAAATTAACATCTATGATTTTATCACACGCATTGAATTTTTCATTGTTGGCGCATGGAATATTGGTATGTTTGTGAAAATTTCACTATTTTTATATTTGGCAACAATAAGTTTGGTACAAGTTTTGGGACTTAGAAAACGTAAAGTTCTTATTATCCCCCTGGCTATAGTACTATTCATAACCGCTTTAAAAACAAACATTCTTAAGTCTGTGATAGTATTCCATATTATTGAATACTATGTACCTTATATCAACTTGATTTTTATGTTTGTTATTCCTGTAGTTGCGTTGGTTATGTTTTTTCTGAAAAAAACTATCAATGCGAAAAGCAACTGTAATAGTTAAAAATTCACCGTTAAAAGTGCTAAACTTAGAAAGGTTATCGGCAATTTTTCAAAAATGAATATTATGCCCATAGGGCGGTAAGAAATTGTCATTTATAACCTTCCATACAAATGCATAAAAACCCTTCAAATTTCGTGTAAATATGCGACACTAATTAACAAAAAAATTCACCCGCGTTCTACAGCCCTTACGACCTCGCTGGCGTCATTCAGACATAATTAATTAAAACTTGCGGCGCCATCGCTAACGAATTCAGAAGGTAACCCGGTAAACTTGGTAAAAAAATATGGTTTATCTGTTGACAAGCTTGCTACAAAAGTAGTATTATACAAAACAATATCAATCCGTTGCAATTTAAAATTTTTAATAAAGAAGGGGTATCATGGCATATTATTTTAGCGAACCGTCACATACTTTTGGTGAATATTTACTAGTTCCAGGCTATTCTTCCAAAGAATGTATACCAGCAAACGTAGATTTAAAAACTCCGCTGGTAAAATTCCAAAAGGGTGAACAATCGGCAATTACGATAAACATCCCGATGACCTCAGCAATCATGCAAGCAGTTTCTGACGACAACATGGCAATTGCGCTGGCCAAAGAAGGCGGCATTTCTTTTATCTATGGGTCTCAATCAATCGAAGCGGAAGCAGCGATGGTTGCCAAAGTAAAAAATTATAAGTCTGGCTTTGTGGCCAGCGACTCTAATATAAAACCAACAACAACATTGGCTGAAATTCTTGCATTAAAAGAACAAACCGGACATTCTACTATGGCTATTACAGATGATGGTACACCTACCGGTAAATTGGTGGGTATTGTAACAAGCCGTGACTATCGCGTCACCAGAATGAGTAAAAATACAAAAGTCGAAGAATTTATGACGCCGTTCAGTAAATTGATTTATGCTGATGCGGATACTACATTAAAAGAAGCAAACGACCTAATTTGGGAACATAAATTAAACATGTTGCCATTAGTAGATAAAGATCAACGTTTGAAATATATGGTATTTAGAAAAGACTATTCTGATAATAAAACAAATGAAAACGAATTAATTGATGCTAAGAAGCGCTACATGGTAGGCGCCGGCATCAATACTCGTGACTATGCAGAACGCGTTCCAGCGTTAATTGCGGCAGGTGCTGATGCGCTTTGTATTGATTCTTCGGAAGGTTTTTCTGAGTGGCAAAAGATCACTTTAGAATATATCCATAAAAATTTCGGCTCGCAAGTTAAAGTTGGCGCTGGCAATGTCGTCGACAAAGAAGGTTTTCTTTTCTTGGCAGAGGCCGGTGCTGATTTTATTAAAGTTGGTATTGGCGGCGGTTCTATCTGTATTACCCGTGAACAAAAAGGCATTGGACGCGGCCAGGCAACCGCTCTTATAGATGTTGTTGCGGCTCGCGATGAATATTTTGAACAAACGGGTATATATATTCCTGTTTGCTCTGATGGCGGTATTGTTCATGATTATCATATGACATTAGCTCTGGCAATAGGGGCTGATTTTGTAATGCTTGGCCGATATTTCTCACGCTTTGATGAAAGTCCTACTGATAAGGTGAAAATTAACGGAAATTACTTAAAAGAGTATTGGGGCGAAGGTTCTAATCGTGCTAGAAATTGGCAGCGTTACGATATGGGCGGCGATAAAAAGTTATCTTTTGAAGAAGGGGTAGATTCTTATGTTCCCTATGCCGGCAGCCTAAAAGATAACGTCGCTATCACTTTGAGTAAAGTTCGCTCTACAATATGCAATTGCGGCGCTTTAAATCTTAAGGACTTTAAAGAAAAAGCAAAAATCACATTAGTCTCTTCAACAAGTATTGTCGAAGGCAGTTCACATGATGTTATTCTTAAAGATAAATTTTCTCATGAATAGTATTACAACTTATTAAATTCAGGTCTCAGAAGCTAGACTAAAGCAAACACTTCCATTCTGATGGTATAACCATAAGAATGGAAGTGTTTTTTGCACGCCTATCAAAGGCCTCTATTTCAGCAAAATCACGCCATTGCCTGCGCCGATACGGTCAGCACCGGCTTCAGCCAGTTGACAGGCAAATTCATGTGTGCGAATACTGCCGCTAGCCTTAACCTTAGCCTGATTACCAACAGTTTGATGCATAAGTTTTACATCTTCCACGGTTGCTCCACCGGTGCTAAAACCAGTTGAGGTCTTAACAAAAGCGGCGCCAGCACGCACAGCTGCTTTACAGGCGGCAACCTTCTCCGCATCAGTGAGCAAACACGTTTCGATGATAACCTTGACAAGCGCCGGTTTAGCCGCCTCAACAACCGCACGAATATCTTCTGTCACCAAATCCATATTCCCGTCTTTGATTGCACCAACATTAATGACCATATCTATTTCTTGTGCTCCGGCCTTTACCGCAGCTCTAGCCTCAAAAGCCTTAGCTTCAGTCATCATGGCCCCCAAGGGAAACCCAACAACACAGCACGTATTAATTCCGGTATCTTTCAGCTCCGCAGCAACTAGCGCCGCATGACAGCTATTGACACAAACTGAAGCAAATCCATAAGTACGAGCCTCAGCACAATAACGACGAATTGTTTCTGTAGTTGTTTCCGCTTTTAACATTGTATGATCAATTTTTTTCGCAATATCCATACTATCATCCCTTCATCGCTTGTCTTTTTTCACGTTCATTGACAACATAGTTGTAAATAAGGACAAAAATTAGTAATCCACCCCAAATAATTTGTCGATAAAAATTGGATATATCTTCATACATATTGAGCCAGCTGCTAACCATTTGCACAATAATGGTCGCCACAATGACGCCACTGATATTGCCTTTTCCGCCATATGGATCCACGCCGCCCAAAACTGCAATAAGAATAGCCTCCATCAAATAAGATGCACCATAATCCGCCTTAGCCGAGTTGAATCGTCCCAGCATAATAATCCCTGCTGCAGCACTAAACACCGCACTTAGTACATAGTTAATAATAAACAGGCGAACATTATCGAACCCGGAAAAAGTAGAAGCTTTGGCACTTGTACCAAGCATGCGGAGCTTATACCCTAAAGTAGTCTTGCTCATAACAAAAGCAGCGATTGCCGCAAATACAACAAAAATAATAATCGGCACCGGTATGCCCATTATACCGCTGTTGATGGTAGCCGAGAGCTGCTTGGGCAAGCCTCCGAGCGTACTGCCATTTGTCATGACAATCGCAAAGCCTGTAAAAAGAGCCTGCGTACCAAGAGTTGCTAAAATTGGCGTAATCCCAATAACTCCAATCAAAAAGCCATTGAGGGCACCGCAAAGAATACTGACAATTATCGCCATTAAACAGGCCGCTGCAATCATCATAAATACTGTACTACTACCCATATCCGGCACGATAAGCAAAGACAAAAACTTGGCCATAAGCACGGCACAAAGATTAGCAATTGCTACAACACTAAGATCGATCCCCGCCGTAAACAAGGTAAACGCCATAGCGATTGACAACAGGCCAAACTCAGGAAACTGTTTGCCCATAGACTGAAAGTTTGAAACACTAATAAACATGGAGCCCTTAAGAACTGTACAAAGTACAAATACCATCAGGAAAACGACGAGGAGCCTGGTCAAATTTTTATCTCTATTTATCGCATTTTTAATTGTGTCCATATCATTTTCCCCCTTCGTTCATCTTGATGGCAAGCTTTCTTTCGTTTCGCTTGGTTTGCATGGCAGAAGCTGCCGTACCAATAATAATAATTGCCCCCGTAAACACTTTTTGCCAAATTGTTGAAATGCCCAGTAAAATCAAACTATTATCTACAATAGTCAAAAGCGCCATGCCAAGCAGTGCACCAAGCACACTGCCTTTGCCGCCGGTCATTCGCACCCCGCCTAGAACACAAGCAGCAATAACCGTCATTTCCATACCTTCTAAATTATTGGGGTGTACGGCAAGCAGCATCGTCGAACGGAGTACGCCAATGAGTCCTGCCATACAGCCAGAAAACGCATAAATGAAGAGCAAAATACCAAAAACATTGAAACCTGATCGCTGTGCCGCTTTCACATCACCGCCGATTGCATAAATACCGCGGCCAAGCATTGTTCTATTCAAAATAAACCATCCCAAAAAGACAAGCACTATCATCAGAATAACAGCCACTGGCATATTAGAAGTTAATCCAGAAACTGGATTTGTCGCTGAGAATAATTTCATTTCACCAAGTTCCTTAAGCGGCTCACAAAGCGGATATTCCCGTGATTTGAACACCCCCTGCATAATACCAAAGCATATACTGCTTGTACCAAGGGTCACTATAAGCGCCGGGAATCTAAAACGCGCGATAATCACACCATTTAATAGGCCAACAGCCAAGCCGATTAACATAGCAACCAGAAAAAAGAACAGCGGGTTCGAAGCAACCTCTTCCAGCTCTGAACAAACGAAAAACATAGACAGCGAGGCAATGGCTGGAAAGGAAACGTCTACTCCGCCTGTAATAATGACAAACATTTCGCCGATACAAAACATCGCCGGCACCGAAAATGCCCGCACAACATCAACAAGATTATTGCCTGTAAAAAATTGTCCACTTTTCATTTGAATGGCCATACATAGGAGCAGGATGATCAAGGCTACATAAAATTCGGTTGACTTTACCGTTTTCTGCAAATTCATATATGAATCCTCCTATCCTTCTAATTTGCCAGCTCAGCAAGGCGGCTCTCATCTAGACCCTGGGTCGACAGAGTTTCAACCAGCCGGCCTGACTGCATGACCATAACACGATTACAGTTTGTGAGCACCTCCGGCAAGTCATCCGAGATAATAATCACCGTAAGTCCATGTTTTGCTAAGCGTTTTACCAACTCGTAAATATCAAATTTAGCACCGATATCTACACCAACCGTCGGTCCATTTAATATTAATACCTTAAGGTCAAGCGCCAGCCATTTGGCTAAAACACATTTTTGCTGATTGCCGCCCGACAATGTCCCCACAGGGTCTTCAATATTATGAAGAGCGATAGACAACTCTTTAGCCCAATGCTCTGTCATTTTCTCAATCTGAGTACGATCAATTTTACCTAAGCAGTTGGCATAATCATGCCATTTTTCTATGGAAATATTATCTACTATTGGCTGAGATAGGAAGAGTCCTTCCGTAACACGATCCGAAGGCAAATAGCCTATACCATTTTCAATGCCCTGCTTAATTGAACGGATTTCCACCTTTTTTCCTTCAATAAAAATTTCGCCTGAATCTGCAGCATGATAACCAAATAAAGTCTCTGCTAATTCCGTACGGCCTGATCCTAACAGACCTGTTATACCAACAATTTCACCTTGCTTAAGACTAAAACTCACATCCTTAAAACCGTTTTTCAGCGAAAGATTCTTGACTTCAAGGACGTTTTGCGCATTTTCCCTTGTATATTCATAGTGCGAAGAAATTATTTCACGCCCCGTCATATAATAGGTAAACTTATTCTGGTCAAGCTCGCTCGTATTTCCCGATGCGACATTTTTCCCACTGCGAAAAATCGTAAATCGTTCCGCAATCTCGAACACCTCATCGAGTTTATGTGAAACAAACAGCACCGCTATGCCTTGCGCCTGTAACTGCTTAATGATTTTAAACAAGGATTTAACTTCGCGCTTGGTTATAGCTGTCGTCGGCTCATCCATAATGATGAGCTTGGCGTCATTGAGCAATGCCCGACTAATGGCAATCATTTGCCGCATACCAACCGTAAGATTTTCCACGGTCTCATCTAAATCAATTTTAAAACCGATTTTAGCTACCGCTGCTTCGGCAATCTTACGCATACGCGCTTTACTCACAAACTTTCTACTTGCTGCGACTTCCATATTGATTGCAAGATTTTCCATAACTGTAAGGTTTGGGAATAAAGATAAGTCCTGGTAAATAACCTGTATACCATTTGCGATGGCTTGTTTTGGGTTCATTTTTTCATATTTGGTGCCATCGATTTCAATTGTCCCGGAATCCAGTGTATAGAAGCCTGAAATAATATTGATAATTGTCGATTTACCACAGCCATTTTCACCTGCCAGGCAATGAATTTCTCCCTTTTTAATCTCAAGGTTTACGCCATCAAGTGCCTTAACTCCACCAAAATATTTCTTAATATTTTCTGCTTTTATAATATAATCTGACACTTCTTCTCCCCCCCTTGCTTCTACACAATACTTATTAGCTATGGCGGCACTAGTTATCGGCAAAAGTGATGCGGCACTCACTGCCGCATCCCCTTTGCCTAATCCTTTAGAAATTGTAGTTATCTACGTTATCCTTATTAATAGCAATCCAGCCTGCTCCCATAAACAGTGTTGGATTATCCTTGCTCTGGAGAAGCTTGCTATAGGACTTCAAGCCAAGATCGGCGCCATCTGTAATCTTTTTACCCTCGAGAATTTGACGAGCCATTACGCACATTGCATAGCCAGCTTCTGCCGGATCCCACAACGTAATATACGAAAGTGATCCATCTTTAATAAGCGAGCGGCATTCATTTGGCATACCAGTACCAACAACGAAAGCTTTTCCTTTAAGACCAAGTTCATTAATAGCACGAGCAATGCCCGGTGTATCCATGGAAGAAGTACCTACAAAACCCTTAACTTCTGAATGTGACTTCATGACTTCCTTCGCAACCTGATATGCTTTTTCTGAATTATTTTCCGATTCTACACGTTTTGGATTATCAAGCAGCTGCAGCCCCGAATATTTAGCCTGCTGCTCCGCAACAGCACCATTTGCCCATTCATTCTGAGATGCGTTCGTAAGATGGGCAACCATGGTTGTATAAACGCCTTTACCGCCCATGGATTCTTGCAGCTTATCCATAATGAAAGCACCATACCCAGCATTATTGAAAGCCTCTAGATCATAATCTACATTTTTGCAACTTGAGCCCTCATGTGTGATAACAATGATGCCCTTATCGCGTGCTTCTTTCAGTACAGGATCACAAGCCGCCGGATCAACCGGTACAACACAAAGGGCATTGATTCCCTGATTGATAACATCCTGAATAACCTGTACCTGCTGTGCGGCATCCGTTGAAGCAGGACCTTTTTGGTAAGCATTGATGCCAGTATCACCGGCATACTGTTTAACACCTTGCTCCATGCGGGCAAACCAGCCATTTGACGAGTCCTTTACAACAACTGCGATTTTCCAATCCTTCTTTTCGCCTTTTGTTGCTACATCCGTTGTTTCAACAACTTTTTTTACAGATGTCTTGGCGGAATCAGGTTTTTGACTTTTAGAATCACCGCCGCAGCCAGCTAAACCAACACAGAAAATTAATCCTAGTGCAACTGCTAAATACTTTTTCTTATTCATAAAATTCCCTCCTCAATTTACATGACGCCTTTTTGTAATATAATACAGCCATACGGCTGCCGTTCTCCCGTAGATACAGTAACAAACGCCGTTTTTCCCTTTTCATAAAAATCAAATCTATCAATAAATCCTATGCACTCTTCTCCTTTAGGCTCATTGCGCTTAACGGCAGCACTGAAGTCTTCCCAAACCTTAGGCTTTTCCATCTTACCCTTTAAATGATCCATAATGTCCATAATCATCACAGGGTGCTCTACGTAATCGACATCAAGCGGCATGAGCTGAAGTACTGCATCAACCATCTCTGCTGCGCCAATACCGTCAGCATTAATTGTAATGCCGTTTTTCGCCATAGATACCGCCGGATAAAAATCATCAGCGATTACAATAAGATCACCATGCCCCATATCGGCCAATGCTTTTAATAAATCTGGATTAATACATTTAGGAATTCCTTTTAGCATATCCCTTCCTCCAATCTACTTTTAAATTGTTGACCGTTGAAGAAATGCATCTACCTCCTTTCGCGTCGGCATCGCCGGAGTTGTGCCAATTTTCTGAACGGAAAGTGCAGCCAGCGCACTTGCAAAGCGGGAAGCCTCCCAAAGGTCTTTACCCTCTGATAAAGCTGTCAAAAGACCACCATTAAATGCGTCTCCTGCTCCCGTGGTATCGACTGCATCAACCTTAAATGCACTGATAATATCCTCACGTCCGTGATCAGAAATGAACACTCCTCGTTCACCTAATGTTATTAAAACGACTTGGACGCCTTTATCATAAAATACTTGCGCGGCCTTTTTCGCTGCAGCCAAACCATCTATATGTATGCCTGTCATCATTTCGGCTTCGACCTCATTGGGCGTCACCATATAAACCTTTGATAAAAATTCGTCACTGACTGGCTGATAAGGAGCTGTATTTAAAATGACCTTGCAGCCACATTCGTTAGCAATTTCAACAACTCGCTCATTTGCATCCTGATTGACCTCCAGCTGCAAAAGCACATAAGCGCACTGGCTAAAAAGCGGCCTCAAAGCATCCACTTCCTGTGCCGTAATCGTACTGCAGGCGCCTGGCACAATAATAATTTCATTCTGGCTTGTTTGTTCATCCACCATAATTATTGCAGAACCTGTACTAACATCTTTATTATAAAGTATGTACTCTTTGCTCCAAGCCAGCTCATCCATTGTCTTGAGCGCAACATCGGCAAATGTATCATGTCCAACCTTGGTAATCATGGCAATGTCTGCGCCTGATTTATACGCAGCCACACCCTGATTGAAACCCTTACCGCCTGCTCCCATCTTAAATACAGAGCCCTTAACCGTTTCGCCCGCCTTCGGCAAATGCGACGCTCGTGCCATCAGATCAACAACAAAGCTTCCAAAAACCGCAACTTTTTTTCCCATAAAAACTCCCCCTTATCATTCAATATTACGATGGCGCAGCTCCATCTGCCCATGGGATAAATTCATTTTATCCGCTAGCAGCATAACAATAACATCAAAAAGGAGAAACAAATGCTGCTCAAATAGATTTCCCATAGGCTGAACAGATTTCACTACCCTCATATCACTGCCTTTATAGACACATGCAGGCACAAACAAAGAATATTCAGCCTCTTGCGGCGTCCTTTCCAGCGGCGCACCCGTGATAACAAGGCGACTAGCGCCTGTTTTCCCCGCCTGATCAAGCAGATAATCAATATAGCCTATCTTGCCGCAGCCATTAACTGCAATAAATAAATCTCCACTTTGCATACCTGGCGTTGTATCATCCCAAAGCCAATGAGTTTCCTTTCCTAGATGCATCAGCCGCATCGCAAAGCTGCGAGCAGCAATTCCTTCACGTCCGCAACCGGTTACAAAAATGCGTTTAGCTTTCATAATCAGCTGCATCATACTTGCTAATTGCAGCTCATCTTGCGCCGCAAAAACTTGCCGATGCTCTTCAAGTAATACTTCGTAAAGTTCCCTATAACTCATTTTTTCGCTCCATTCCACTTCTCCGACCCCCGAAGGATCAGCCTTGTCGGCAGAAAGACTTCTTGCCGGCAAGGTATCTCATTTTCATTGCTAGTGCCAAGTTCCTCTAAGCGTCTGGTTAAAAGCTCAATGGCATGGCAGCCCATGCTATATACGTCTCGATCCACAACACTCAAGTGAATATGGGTATATTTTAAAACCTCCATATCATCAAAGCCAATCATTGAAATGTCTTCACCGAGTTTCAGCCCTTTTTCCGTAATATAATGAAGACAGCCCAGCGAAGTCATATTATTTGATGAAAAAATTGCAGTCGGCGGCTCTGTTTGCTGCATAAGAGTGTGCATAAGCTCATAAGCCAATTTTTCATGAAAATTCCCCTGCAGCACATAACGATTTTCTGGCTTAATACTCCATTTTTCTAAGGCTGCTACATACCCTAGCCAACGCTCATTTCCTGGACGAGAGTTTTCTGGTCCCTTTATAGTGGCAATACGGCGATGACCTTCTCTTAAGAGACAGTCGACAGCAGCATAAGAACCATTGAAATCTTCGGAAAACACACCATTCAAACGACAATTTTTAAGGCCGCGATCAACAAGGACAACCGGAACACCAGCCTTTTCAAACTCAAGTAACCGCTTACAAGTTTCGGCATTGTTTTCATCAATAGGAATAACAATAATACCGCTTAAACGTTCAGCCTTAACTGAACAAAAAAACCGATGCTCTTTCTCTACACTGTCATCTGTTCCATATAAAAAGACATTGTAACCATATCGTTCTGAAGCATTTGTCAACCCGCGCAAAAGCTGTGAAAAAAAGGGGTTTTCAATATCCGGTATTAAAAATCCAATATTCAGGGTATTCCCCGTGCTAAGCTTGCGGGCTAAAGCATTAGGCGTATAATTCATCTCATAAATAATATCTAAAATCTTTTTTTTCGTTTCTTCCCGCACATGCGGTTTATTATTGAGAACCCTTGATACGGTTGCTGATGAAACACCTGCCTTTTTCGCAATATCATATATATTAATGCTCATTTTTTAGATTCCTTTACTTCTTTACATTTTTGTAACCGGTTTTAATTTTATTTTAGCAAACTTTTCTAAATTGTCAATATATTTTCTCTTTTTTTGGTAACATGAATTACAAGCAGCCTTGACCATCATCAAAAAAATCAAGGCCAAGCACCAGAGATTCTCTCTTTATGCTTAGCCTTGATTTTTTGAACTGCTAAATCAGTTTTTTATTGTTCGTGTACTCTACATTCTACTGAAGGTCATCCGCCGAAAATGTGTCTACACCAACTACATATTTCATGTCAGCTGTATTACTGCTCTCAGCTTCTTTCGCTAGGAAATTATTATTTAAATCCGCTTGCCCGTCAATATTTTTCCCATTCCATTGGCGATATACTTTTTCCTTGCTCAAATTAGACACCTCCCTAACTTTTTAAAACGCAACTAAATTAAATACACTCATTGCTATGGTTTACTAGCTAGCATAAAAATTACAAAATGACGTCAAAAAATGACGTCATTTTGTTGACAGACTAATGCCTATTTATAATCATTATTAGCATCAGACTTTGCAGTCAAAGTACCATACTTAGTTTTACTAGCTTGCTGTTTACTTGAGCTAGTAGACTCTGAAAAAGTAGAGCTAGAGTAATCATTGTTAGCATCTTGCGTAGCTGTTAGTGTACCATACTTTTCCTTACTTTGCTGCTGACTCTTAGTATTTTCCATATGATAATCCCCCTTTGTATTTTAGTGTCATGATACTTTCTTAGTATCTAACAAAACGCAAATTTTCATACTTGAATGATTTGTCAATGGATTTTTCAGCTAAACAAACTACAATCTGCCACGCCTTACCGTATAGGATTTCCATTTTTTGAGTATACTTTTACTAGGAGGTGATATCATGTCATTCAAAGACTTATCGAACGCAATCAAAAACTGCAGCTCCGAAAATGGAGCCAATAAAGAGTCCAAATCAAGTACAACCAAACCCACGGATAATAATAACCCTAAAAAATGATTTGCATGAAATATAGTATAACGACAATGGCGCAATAAAAAATCACTCCGCAAAAGAGTGATTTTTTATTGCGCCATTGCGGCAGCCTTGCGACTTGGTTGATCAGCATTTTCGGCAGATAATGAATAGCTGTCAGCCGCTGATTTTGATTTATTAACACACTAATACTATTTGGAATATTCGTCATTTTGTAACAAGAAGTTAATTTATCCAGCCAATGTTTAAGTCCCGTACTTCTACTACAAACTAAAAAAGCCACGAAAAGTGACTATCGAATTTACTTTCTGCTAAAACTTATCAGCCCATGCTATCTATTGCGCAATTTATTATGCGCCGGAATACTTGAGTATATAAAGGAACCCGTAATGATCTACGCTACAGCCAATACCGATCATTACATACCTATACGCAGACTTTCGCCTACCCACAAGCATTACACCACCGATATTGACCTTTGCTCGACTGCTAAAGATACCTGCCGAACCTACTGCAATCGTTAGACTGCAATAGACCCTTTTGAGACTGCTTTAAAAACCCCATCTGCGTTGTTGCTTCTGCGATGCTCGTTACAACGTACTTCGGTACAGTTTCACTGCGCTTCTCGTCGCGCCTAGCATCTGGAGCTTTTAAAGCAGTCTCTCTCCAGCACCCCCAGCAGTCTTAGCTCGACCGCCATACATCCCTTTCGACCACACGACAACAGTTAGGCTGCCATACAGCCTTGGGAGACATATAACGATCTGCCCGCCGACCCATACCGAGCCTTAGAGACTGCTCTAAAAACCCCATCTGCGTTGTTACTCCTGCGATGCTCCCATGCAACGTACATTATTAGTACAGTTACTGCTGCGCTTCTCGGTGCGCCTAGCATCTGGAGCTTTTAGAACAGTCTCTTGCGACCCGATATGAATCTTTGGCCGACCAATGCCGAACACCTTGCG
Source organism: Pelosinus sp. (assembly GCA_021372375.1). GTDB lineage: Bacteria > Bacillota > Negativicutes > Propionisporales > Propionisporaceae > JAJFUN01. Next base: position 66,200 of record JAJFUN010000078.1, read on the forward strand.
ATATCCGACACCAGTCTTGGCTCGACCATTACGAATCCCTTACGCTAATTATTATGTCACAAAATGACCTTACTATACCTTACAATAAATACCAATATAAATTAAGTTACAGATCCTCCAACAAGCCCCTATCCCTTCTAATACTCAAGCACTAACCCTACGCCAAAATCTTTAGTATCAACAACTTGCGATAATTCAATCTTGGAATATAAATCCGTACAATGTCCCGCATACATAACACCGATCTGCTGTCTCTTTAAATATTCAATTGTACTATTCATTTGGCTACGGCTTGGTTTTAAAAGATGAAATCCGCCAATAATAGCACATATTCTATCCTCGTTACATACTTTTTTGGCATATTCAATAATATTGCAAATGCCTGCATGAGAACATCCTGTAATTATTACCAGCCCGCGGTCAGACCTATATACTAGAGCAGAATCATCAAGTACAAAGTCCTTGTGCCAAATTCCATCCCTTTTCGTTTCGCCTATTGGCTGTATTGCTTCAAATGAATTACTCCTCCCAACTTCACCTAGGAATAGTAATTTATCCGATAGCTTTACAGGGCTTTTGCTAAGTGTTAATGAAAATACACTTGCTAATTGACTCGCTGAAAGCATTGAACCGATCAATGCTCCTTGTTCCCTTTTTTCTAAAAAAGCATCAGGGTGGGCAACTATGGTCGGCAGATGAAACCTATGACCTTCGCAGCCAGCTTCCGTGTATAGTTTAACCAATTCGCCCAAGCCCCAGGTATGGTCATTATGACCATGTGAGACAACAATTCTGTCAAGCATTTTAAGATCAATGCCCATTTTATTGGCATTTTTTAGAAATAGATCTGAATATCCCACATCAAATAGAATGTTTTCACCTTCACATTCAATAAAGTAGGATACCGCTGGTTCCCCTTGGAAGTACCTATCAATTATTGTATTATTATCAACTAAAACGGTCAGCTTCATATAGCCTCCTTGACTTACTTTCGCCATGTTTTTTTAGTATACCACACCAATAACAAGAGAAGCAGCCAACCATCCCTGTGCTGCTCAAAACGTCAAAAAGAGGGTATCGCGTTTTGTGCGATACCCCCTTTTTGACTAATTGTTTACTTGTTTTTTATTGATGCCAAAGATATAATAACACACCATGATAATTGCACAAAATACTGCGCCGGCAATCAATCCGCCTTGCGTATCCTCATTGAACCACATGCCGACTAGTACAAACAGTAAAAACAGCAGGGTAATATAATTGCTGAAAGGAAACAGTACGGATTTAAACGGATGGGATGCTATTTGATCCTTCCATTTCTTTCTAAACTTCAGCTGACTAATACAAAGAACAATCCACGGAGCCGTACCGGGGAGAATGCTAGCGCTATAGATATACACAAATAGTTTGGAATTGGGATAAACATAGTTAAATAATACACCGAGCAGCAGGCACCCCATGGTGGCTTTGATGCTGTTACTAGGAACACCGCTTGAGGAAACCCGGCCTAAAAATTTTGGCGCCTGGCCATTTTGCGCCAGCGTATAAAGCATTCTGCCTGCGCTATATATGCCGCTGTTGCAGCCAGACATTGCAGCAGTAAGCACGACAAAATTGATAATGCCGGCAGCGGACGCAATGCCTACTTTGGCAAAGGTCATAACAAATGGACTGCCGATAGAGCCGATTTCATTCCAAGGAAAAATGGCTAAAATGACAAAGATTGCGCCCACATAAAAGATCAGAATACGCCAGATGATATTTTTTATGGCTTTGCGCAGCGTATTTTGCGGATCCTCGGCTTCGCCGGCAGTAATCCCGACCAGTTCAACGCCCTGATATGCGGCAGTTACCAGGCACAAGGCAAATAAAAAGCCTTGCCAGCCCCCGGCAAAGAACCCGCCGTTAACATACAAATTGGCGATTCCCATAGCCTGTCCGTTATTGCCGATGCCAAAAAAGATTACGCCTGCGCCGATTACCAGCATGGCTACAATTGTAACAACCTTAATCAAAGCAAACCAAAATTCAAATTCGCCATAGTACTTTACCGAAACCAAATTAGCTGTAGCCACGATGGCTACGCCAATCAGCGCCGGTATCCACTGCGCCAAATCAGGAAACCAATAATTCATATAAATTCCAATTGCCGTAACCTCAGACATGCCTACCGTTACCCACAAAAACCAATAACACCATGCCGTCAAATATCCTGCCCAAGGGCTTATGTACTTATGCGCGTAGGTAGCAAATGATCCGGTAACTGGTTCTAAATACAGCATTTCTCCCATCACACGCATTACAAAAAACATAATAATGCCAGCCAGTGCATAAGCAAGCATTACCGAAGGACCGGCCCACTTGATGGTACTCGCCGAGCCCATAAAAAGACCGACGCCAATAGTTCCACCTAAGGCAATGAGCTCAATATGGCGGGCCTTGAGTCCACGGCTCAGTTCTGTTTCTTTCATTCTATCGTTCCTTTCTTCGTATATTGTTGTGAATTTTATATCTTCTAATACACCAACCGTTCTATTATCCATGAATTTTTTTCAATTGTCAAATTTGAGGGTATTTTGTACTAATTTGTAAATTGTGCGTTTTCCCATAGCATTTTTGTCCATCCTAGTACTATACTATGCACTGATATAAATTATGTTATCCAAAAAAGCCCCCGCATTCCGCGAGAGCCTCCCCTTCCTGTCTGCACCTCCAACTGTGCATAGCAATTTTCTTACATTGATTAAAGCAGGAAAATAGTAGAACTACCAACAATACTACTAATAATAAATATAGACTTTCTGTCACCAAATATAAGGAGAACTACCATGATTACATACGCACACCGAGGTGCACGCGCCTATGCACCTGAAAATACAATGGCCGCTTTTACTAAAGCACTAGATCTGAAGGCCGATGGCATCGAACTGGATGTCCAGACCACCAAAGACGGCGAGATCGTCATTTGTCACGATCATGCTATTGATCGCACCAGTAATGGTACAGGCTGGATTCGCGACTTTACCTTGTCTGAGCTCAAAAAGTTAGACTTTGGTTCTTGGTTTGACCAGCATTTTGCCGGAGAAGCCATGCCAACCTTTGCTGAATTTTTTGCCTGGTACCTAAAAACTCCGCTGCTCTTAAATATTGAAATTAAAAATGGTCCGGTTATTTATGACAATATTGAAGCAGAATTACTCAATATAATGAAGACCATTGCTCCTAAGAGCTTTGATCTATATAACCGCATAATCATATCCTCGTTTTATCACCCGTCCTTATGCAAAATTAAAGAGCTTGACGCACAATTTAAAACCGGAGTATTATTTTCCGCTCGTCCTGTTGATGTTCTCAGCCTAATTAAGCAAACAAACGCCGACTACCTGCATCCACATTGGCATTACCTTGATTCAGACTGGATCAAAGAAGCCCGTGAAGCCGGCATCGGCGTCAATAGTTATACTGTCAATACACCCGAAGAATTTGCTTTCGTGGCTCCGCTAAACATTACCGGAATCTTTAGTGATTATCCCGATCGCTGGCTAAAGAGCTAACTTTCAAACAAAGCGCGAGCAGCTTTATTTTCCATTCTCAGGCACAGCAAAAAAATCAGCTACAATTTTAGAAGCTTGGGCAATTAACTTGTCATCGTATTTAGCTTCTTTTATATCATGTGTTGATAATATAGCAATAAAGATTGGTTTTCTACCAAGCGGCCTTACCATAGCAATATCGTTTCGTCTGCCATAGGGCCCGCTTCCGCTTTTGTCAGCAACAACCCACTCCGCTGGTACCCCAGCGCGAATCAGTGTACTCCCTACTGTATTTCCTGTCATCCAGTCTATGAGAATTCTTTGCTTCTCCTCCGATAATATATTTCCCGTTGTATATGCCTTTAAATCAAATACCAGTTGTCTTGGTGTAGTTGTATCCTGAATATCACCTGGCAATGTTTCATTTAGCTCGGGTTCAATGCGCGCCGGCTGAGTAATTGTGTCCCCTAATTGAACAAGCGCTGCTTTAAGGCCAGCCGGTCCACCTATGTGACGAAACAACAAATTGGCTGCTGTATTATCACTAAAACGCAAGGCAGCATTGCAAAGTTCTGCAAGTGACATGCCTTTATCTACATTGTTTTTGGTAATTGGCGCATACGACAGGATATCATCTTTACTGTACTTCACTACCTGTTTAAGCTCTGCTAATGAATCCTGCCTTAAAATAGCACCCACTGCTAAAATTTTAAAAGTAGAGCAATAGGCAAAGCGGTCATCTGCCTGAAAAGCAACTTCTTCATTGGTTTCGGTATCCAATGCATATACACCAAGTTTGGCGCCATACGCATTTTCAAGGGCTAAGAATTGCGCGTTGCAGGCTTCATCAGATATCGCATCAACTGGATGCTGCGCAGTTGCTTGTCCACCAGCAATAAAAGAGAAGAACACCAGCATAAGCACAATAACTTTATACCATTTTACTTTACTTTTTACACATCTAAAAGTCCTCATATAAACACCTCTTTCTTTAATTTATTTCTATGTCGAAATTAGGGTTTCCTTTAATTGTATATAAGATTCTTTAAATGGGTTTATCTTTTCATTTTTATGTACCCTATCCTGTAGAAACAGCCCCACAGAAGAGCAAACAATTATGGAACAAATGTTTCAAACTGTGCAAACCCCCATCAATGAGATACGCATGCAATAGTGCAAAATACAAAAATAAAGCAGCAAAAACAGCTGCTTTATTTTTGTATTTTGTATATATTCTTCGCAGTTTCTATTTACAACATTAACCGATAAATAGCAACCAAATCATTTTTACTCAATGAAGCAAAACCGCCGATAGTCCCCTTGCGTCCATCTCCATAGCAGGCAGTATGCGCCATTTTTTCAATATCTTCTTCCTTGGCTCCAAGTCCGGCAAAGTCAGTTGGCATGCCTATCGATTGTAAAAATTGTTTCAATGCAGCAATTCCCGCTTTAGCAGTATTTTCGGGCTGGGCAAAATCCATTTGACAGCCCCATACGCGAACAGCCAGCTGGGCAAATCGATTAATATCATGTTTCATGTTATAAGTCATCCATGCGGGAAATACAACAGCCAAGCCCGCCCCATGCGCACAGTCATAAATGGCAGAAAGCTCGTGTTCGATATCATGACTTGCCCAATCCTGCGCTCTGCCGACGCCGCAGGAATTATTATGCGCCATCATACCTGCCCACATGATGTTAGCTAGCGCTTGATAATTGTTGGTATCCTTTATTACACGCGGAGCCTCATGAATCATTGCCAGCAATAAACCCTCAATCATTCTATCTGTTACCTCAACTTCTTGTGTTGTGGTAAAATAACGCTCGAATAAATGGGCCATTATATCCGTTATCCCACAGGCGATTTGATAGGGCGATAAGGTCTGCGTTAAGGCAGGATTCAAAACAGAAAATGCCGGTCTGAGCGCTTCTCCGGTTGCGCCGCGTTTATACATACCATTTTCATTGGTAATTACGGCGTCAGGCGAACCTTCACTTCCTGCGGCTGAAATAGTCAGAATGGTACCTATCGGCAAGGCTTTAGTTATAACCTTCCCTTGAAAATAGTCCCAAAAATCACCCTCGTAAACAACACCTGCCGCAATTGCTTTGGCGGAATCGATAGTGCTGCCGCCGCCAACAGCAAGTACAAAATCAACTTTTTCTTTTCGGCAGAGGTCAATCCCTGTATAGACAAGTCCACTTCGTGGATTTGGTTTTACACCACCAAGTTCGACAAATTCTATTCCCTCATTTTCCAGTGAAGCCTTTACCCTAGCTAAAAGTCCTGAACGTACTACTGAGCCTCCGCCATAATGAATCAAGACCTTACTTGCACCAAAACGTCTTACATATTTTCCAGCCTTACTTTCCTCGTCCTTACCAAATACAAAATAGGTGGGACTGTAAAATACGAAATTTTCCATATACTTCTCCTTCTTTTCATTGGTTCTATATAAATAAAATTATAAATACTTAGAAAAATATTACAAGAAGGCACATTATTGTTCCCTAGCCACCACAATGTACCCTTTCAGTCAGTACAATCACATTGCTTATTGGTAACTTCAAATCTGTCACCAATATTCTTTTGGCCCCATTCACACATTAACTCTAAAATGGGATACAGTGATTTTCCTAGCTCTGTAACTGAATACTCAACTTTTGGCGGTATATCAGCATAAACGGTACGCACGATTAAACCGTCTGCTTCCATATCCCGCAACTGCATTGTCAATGTTTTTTTAGGTATATTCCAAACAAAACTTTGCAATTCACAATATCGCTTTTTTCCATTCTCAATCAAGTACTGCAAAATCAGCGGTTTACATTTACCGCCGATCATTTTGAGTGTTATCTCCATTTCACAGGAAACTACTATTTTCTCTTTCGTCTCTACCACCTCATACTGTAGTATGTATCTCTATAAAAATACAACCAAAGTCGGCAATTTTTAATTAATAAGCCGGGAAATGATTTTTCACTTCATCCCCACCGGCTTATTAATGTCTCTTCATTACGTATTCAACTGAGAAACCTTACTTAATCTTTTCTCTCAGCAATTATGGCATACATTTCAGAATTGAGGTCAAATTGCTGAACAATATTAAATCCACACTCCAATAAAGCCTCGGCTACCGCTTTATTATCCAGTCTATGCTCTATTGGCGGTCCCATTAAACCCTGCTTTTTAGTCCATTCAATAATGAATACTCTTCCTGATATCTTCAATATTCTTCTTATCTCTCGAAAAAAGGCAAACGGATCTTCTGCCTCGTGAACAACTAGACTAACTAATGCGTATTTCACTGTTTTATCTTCTAATAGGAAATCATTTTCCTGGCCTTGTATTACTTCCACGTTAGTTAAATCATTACTTTTGATCTTACCTTGTACTTCAGCAAGCATTTCCGGTATAACATCTATTGCATAAACTTTACCGCTTGTACCAACCATCCGCGCAGCAGGCAAGGTAAAATAACCAATCCCGCAGCCTATATCAGCTAAAATATCTCCTTCAGCTAAGCCTAACTTACGTAAGGTTTCCTCCGGCGGAAGAAGTTTACGCCGCTCAGGATTATCTAGTTTTTGTTTAGCATTAACATTAAACTTATGAACCATATTACTCACCCTTTCATAACCTCATCATACTAATAATACCACGCAAGTTCTAAACATATGTACTTTTAGAATTTTAAAATTAATATACCAGAAATAATACCAATATAATAAAATATGGGGTAAAAAAAGTAAAGAATCTAATTATAGTTAAAAGTTATTAGAACGCTTCTAAATGACATAATTAAGCATTGTCACTTAGACTAATTTCAGATCTTCTACGACTAATAAATTTAAGCGTTTGGCTAACCATTTCGTAGTAGTCGCCTGGATTGTAATAGTAGCTAGAATAGCTAAGAAAACTACCGAAGAAATAACTTCTATGTTTTCTATTCCACTACCAGATAGCATACCAACTAATGCCGCCGGTATTACACCTGTTTCTCTGGTCCAAAACATAAACAAAATTTCATTTCTTTCCCATTTTGCTTTTCTATCAGGCAGTGTACAGCATAGCACAGCAATAGGCCTGGCAATAAACATAAAAACAGCAACGACTGCTAACCCAGGCAGTAAATACTCAAGCAGCAAAGCAAAGTCAACATGGCTCCCGAGCAGCATGAATATTGCTATTCGTAGTAGCAGTGATGCAATATGGATAAAGCTATGAATTCCATCATGACTCTCTTCTCTCATAGTCCAGCCAAATTCGTCTAAATTGCCAAATACCAGTCCCGCAATAAATACAGCCATAAAGCCGCTAGCGCCAAAATGCTCAGCCGTCATATAGGATGCTATAATAACAGGCAGCATAATAACCTGCGCATACTCAGAAAATATATCAGTTGATTTGTCAGTTACCAGAAATCCTGCTGCCAAGCCGTAAAATAAGCCAACCAGGATGCCGCCCCCGGCCATAATGAGAAATTTTATTAAACTGCCGGCAATAGACAATTCTCCTGTTGCAATAACGCCAAGGATAGTAAACGTAGTTATTGCTCCTGTCGCGTCATTAAATGCTGATTCGCTTAATACTGTCTGCGCTAAACGCTCCTTAATCTTGACCGACAGAAAAATCGGCACTAAAGTTGCTGGGTCTGTAGGAGCAATAATCGCCGCCAACAAAAAAGCATACATTAGCCCAATGCCAAGTACCATATGCACCGTAAAACCTACAATAGCCACCATAATAAGCACACTGAGGGTCGCCGCTAATAGTAATGTCAGCCAGACATTTTTTAAGACGCTGAAACTAACGCCTAATCCGCCGTGAAATAGTAGTATGGAAGCCCCCAACGTTAAAACAAGCTGATTTACGGGCGAATCGATCGCAATTGCTATCAAATTTAATCCTGAAGGGCCTAATAGTACGCCAGCCGCTACATACAACACGATATCAGGAACTTTTATATAGCCGGCTAATTTTCCAAAAACAGCACCGATAATAAAAATCATGGCAAAAATAATTAATACTTGATTGGCTACAACAACGGCGTGATTTTCCATATCCCAATCCTCCTAAAATCAAAAAAATCAGAAGAAGTCCTTGGTGCAGACTCCTCCTGATTATCATGACATTTTTTATTTTAAATTATAGCAAAAACTGTTTAAGATAGCTACATAAAATAATTTTACAAGATCTTTACCAGCAAAAATGAATCTCATTAGCTTACTGTACACTCCGCTGTTTCTATGCTCCTCTTGTTTACAAACATTACACTTGGGAAAATCTTTCCTTGTTGACGGCAAAACGTAATGCACTTTCAACCGAAATTATTCCGTTTTTATATAAGGACATAATTGACGAATCCATCGTCACCATACCTTCCCTTGCTCCAGTCTGAATGGTTGACTCCATCTGATGCAATTTTCCTTCCCTGATTTGGTTTCTAATTGCATCTGTCGCAATCATTACCTCAAGTGCCGCAGTCCTGCCGCCAAAATGTTGAGGAATAAGCTGCTGCGATATTACTCCCTCAAAAACAGATGACAGCTGCATCCGAACCTGTTGCTGCTGTTCTGCAGGAAAAACGCCTACAATTCGATCAATAGTCTTTACCGCTCCCATGGTATGCAAAGTAGACAAAACAAGGTGTCCGGTTTCAGCGGCTGTCAGCGCTGTAGAAATGGTTTCAAAATCTCTCATTTCTCCTACCAAAATAACATCCGGATCTTCTCTTAACGCTGCTCTTAAACCATTTGCATAACTTTTTGTATCACGACCGATTTCTCTTTGGCTGATAATACTTTTATTATTTTTGTGCAGATACTCAATAGGATCTTCCAAGGTCAGGATATGACCTTGTCTCGTCATATTAATCTCATTTATCATTGCCGCAAGAGTAGTAGATTTACCGCTGCCAGTTGTCCCAGTCACCAGAATAAGCCCTCTGTTTTTTTGTGCTAGTTTTTTAATTACCGCAGGCATCTGCAAGGAATCTAATGATGGAATACTGAGCGAAATTAATCTTAGCACAAGTGCATCATTCCCTCTTTTTTTGAAGGCATTTACCCTAAAACGGCCTACGTCTAGCGCTTCATAAGCACTATCCTTCTCCCCATTTGCTAAATACTGCTCATAATCCGCATTGCTCAAAATTTCTTTTACATATTCTGCCGTCTGACTGGCTGTCAAGATATTTGTCTCTGAGAACTTCAATTCGCCATTGATTCTAAAGATAGCTGGACTGCCCACAGACAAGTGTACATCAGATGCGCGAAGGTCAACAGCCATTTTTAGTATTTCATTTATTTCCTCCATATAATACACACCTCGTATCTATTAAAAAAATTAAATCCAGTTATGGTTACCATCTTATATTATAGAATATATTGGATAAATATGCAAACTAACACAAAAAGTAGGCTGTCTCATAAATATTTGCCTTCGTAGGAGCAATCCCCCCGTGGTTGCCCGCACCTTTATGTCCGCCTTTAAGATCGGAGCCACGGGCAGACACAGGGGTCGCCCCTACATAATTTTAAAAACGCCAAGGGTGGAAATCTGGTGTCCCCTATGCAGATTTTAATAAGCGACATTTAAATATTATCCCCTGCCAGCAATCGAATTTCGTCTGCTTTATCGACGCCCACTAAGACATATATATAATCACCAGCCAGCATACGAGTATCACCTTGGGGAACTAATTCTTGCTCGCCGCGCTTTATGCTAACTAATAAGGCTTTATCAGGCCAATTAACGTCTTTTACTTCTTTTCTCTCAATCAGCGCCCCCGAAGCAATCACAGCTTCAACTACCATGCGTTTTTGCCCCATAACACTAGAATCTTTCCCTTGTTTCCTAAGTGATCGGTTTAGCAAAGCTTCATACACAGGTTTTCCTTTACATATGTCAGCTACTACATAAGCCGCCATAGATACCACGATTAATGACAGCATATGTTCAAAGGAACCTGTCATTTCCATAATCAAAACACTCCCTGTAATGGGGGCTTTGACAATCGCTGAAAAATACGCAGCCATAGCCAATACAATAAAATTTCCATTATAACCAATTTGAAAAAGGCCTAATGAACTCAGTACTTGCCCATATAAATCACCTGCCAAAGCCCCAAGCACCAGCATCGGTAGAAAAATACCGCCTGGAACACCTGAGCCATAGCTAATCATGGTAAAAAGAAACTTTACTGCCAATAAAATAAAAAGCATGTTAACGCCCATTCGTCCCATAGATAAAGCATTAACAAGCTGATTACCCCCTCCAAGCACCTGAGGTAGAAAGAATCCCAAAATACCTGCTATTAAAAGCGGTATAGCCGCCTTCTTCTTAATAGAAAGCCCCGTTCTTTCGTATAAGTCCAGACTTTTAATTAAGCAATAATTAAATAATATACTAAATAAACCCATAAGAATGCCTAATAAAACAATCCAGCCATAAAAAGCGGTTGGAAACACTGGCAAACCCGCAAAAGTAAATACTGGACTAAAACCAAAAAAGTGTTGTGTAACTACATCGGCAGTCACGGCAGCAGCGACAACCGTCATTAAAACGGCAGACGAAAAGTTCTTATGAAGTTCCTCAAATGAAAACATAACCCCTGCCAAAGGCGCATTAAACGCCGCCGCAAGGCCGGCACTGGCTCCGCTTGTCATTAAATAATGTTGTTCCATCTTGGTTCTGCCAAGCATACGACTGATGCCTTGCCCTACCGCTGCACCAAGCTGAATCGAAGGGCCTTCTCGTCCGAGTGAAAGTCCGCTGCCAATTGCGAGTACTCCGCCAACTAACTTATGAATTAGTACTGACAGCCACTGCATTTTCATGAGTCCCAATAGAATCCCTTTAACCTGGGGAATACCACTGCCAGATGCCATAGGCTCTCTTTTGACAAGCCAGCCTAATATATACGCAATAGCGAGTAAAACCAAAAACCAAGCTCCACCAAAGAAAAAATGGTCCTCTTGAAAAAATTGATATAGTAATGTCCGATAGATTTCGGCTTGTTCTAATAAATAGCGAAACAACACCACTACTGCTCCAGCTAACAGCCCAATTAAAATTCCTTCCCAAAAAACTTTTAAACGAAAATCTCGCCAATGAATTAATGAAAAGTATACTTTACTAATTCTTTGCCTATGCATAAATTCTTCCTCACCTTTTTACATTCCATAAAACTTTTACAAATTCACAGTAAGATCATCACCAACAGTGGGGCAATTATAGAAGTAAACACGGCTGCAAGCGCCATCGCCGAACTTGCCATAGCTCCAGGACTGTCTCCTTCGATAAGAGCCATTCCGACCCCTTGCGCATGAGCCACTGTTCCTAGAGCAAGTCCCCTCGCATCTTTTTCTACGATTCCCAGCCATTTCAACAAGGTTGGCCCCATAGCTCCACCGAACGTCCCTGTAGCTACGACAAAAGCTACAGCCAACGCAGGATCACCACCGGAAATTTGCGCAATTTCAATTGCAATAGGCGCAGTAACCGATTTGGGAATTGCAGAAATTACAACAAATTTTTCCATGCCACTCCCTATACCAATTAAGATTACTGAAAAAACAGAAGCTAAAGACCCCATTACAACACACCCAATAATTCGAACACCCTTCTTCCGTAAAACCATACGATTTTGATAAAGAGGAATTGCTAATGCGACAGTAGCCGGCCCCAGTAAAAAAGTCATGACATCCTTTGACGGCTCATACATACTATAGGGTATTTTAAAAATTATAAGTGTCAATATCACAAGAACGCTTCCAAAAAAAACCATATTGAATAAAGGGCTGCCATAACGAAAAAACAGCCACCGGCTAAGTTTATATGCGCCTATCGTTAGAAGAGAAAACGCAGCAATATAAAGATAATTCACTTCTCACTCCTCCTTTGCAGATACTGAAACAAAAAGCCAGTAAGATAAAAAGCAAGGATGGCACTTATCAAAACCATCATTGTCAAAGCAAGGATATGCTGCAAAAACAAGTCAACCCAGTTTATCAAGCCCACTGCAATTGGAATGAAAAAGAAAGTAATGTGCTTTAATAGAAAATTACTTGCCAAGGCAAGTTGCTCTACTTTCACAATCCCTGTGAGAAGCATTAAAAACAGCAAAATCATCCCCAATACATTTCCCGGGATGGGAAGTCCAAAAAAGCTCACAATTTTATTACCAGCTTCATATACTAGCCACAAAAACAGTACTTGCCCCACAAACAAGCTTGTTTTTTTTAACACTTCTGTCCCCCCTCGCCAGTACCTAACACGGCACGTCTGACCACCGCTTAATCTCCACTTCTTCATCGAACCCGCTATGCACTTAGTCGCGCCCATCCTTTTTTAAGTACTAGCTTCATAGTATCATAGTGATTTTTTTCTATCAACCTATAAAATCCAAAACTGTTATGGTACAATTTCTTTGTAAGGAGGGCTTTACATGCGAAAATACGAAGCGATCATGTCATTTATAAAAAACAATATATTTACTGGACAGTATTCCTATCAACAGCGGCTGCCTTCGCTTCGCTCCCTTGCTGCTCAATTCCAATGCAATATCGGTACAGTTCTCAAAGCATATTCAGAACTTGAAAAAGCTCACTTAATCTACGCCGCACCACAAAGTGGCTACTATTTATTGGAGCAAAACAGCAAAAAAATCCAGCCCACAAATTTGCTAGTTGATTTTGCTTCTATTACGCCCGCCGCCGAACTTTTCCCTTATGCAAGCTTTCAACATTGCTTACAAAAAGCAGCCGAAATGTTCAAAGATGATCTTTTTAATTATTCATATGCACACGGTCTTCCCTCACTGCTGAGTTTTTTGGCCAAGCAATTACAACAGTATCAAATTTTCACTGACCCAGAGCAAATTGTTATTACCGCCAGCTCTCAACAGGCATTAAATCTCTTATCAATCATGCCTTTTCCCAACAATAAATCCACTATTCTTGTTGAGCAACCAACATATCAAGGCATGATAAAGCTCCTTGAATTCAACAAAACGCCTACGATTGGGATTACACGCAGCTTGCATGGTCTAAACCTCGATGAGTTAGAATACATCTTCAAAAACAATTCTATTAAGTTTTTTTATACCATCCCGCGTTTTCACAATCCAACTTGTCATTCTTATACCCGCCAAGAGAAAGAACGCATAGCATTGTTGGCGCAAAAATACAATGTATATATTGTCGAAGATGATATCCTAGCCGACTGGGATACTGATAAAAAAAATGATCCCCTGTTTTCCTATGACTTAAATTCCAAAGTAATATACTTAAAAAGCTATTCTAAGATTCTTATGCCTGGGTTACGCGTTGCAGCTTTGATTCTTCCGCCTATACTCACAGCAATGTTTTTAGAGTATAAGCAATGGACCGACATGAACAGCCCTGTTATATCCCAAGGAGCTCTCGAGCTATATCTAAAAAGCGGCATGTTTGATTTGCACAAAAAAGAACTTACGCGCCTTTATGGAAAGCGCATGAACTGTTTACGGCAATTGCTTTCTTCAAGCTGCATCCAGAAAATTCAATGGAATATTCCAAAGGCTGGCTACTGTGCCTGCTTATCTTGTAACCTCAAGATTAGCGACGCTGATTTCGCCAAAATATTATTGCAGCACAACATACAAATTCTAGATTCAAGTTTATGTTTTCTTAAAGAATCTAAACGAAATAATTACTTTCGGCTAAGCCTAAGCAAAGTAACTGAAAATGAAATTAAAACAAGCTTGCCAATCATTCTCGATATTATGGAGAAACATTTATAAAATTAATATTAAAAGGACTGTGCAAATAGAAAGATAACAAAGAAGCCAATAGAACCATCCTATGCTTCCTTCCAGTCGCATCATCTCAGTCGGGCCTCTTGAACATGTCCTGGCCGTATTTCGTCAACCGTTCTTTAAACAGAGCCGCATATTTCAAACTATTACCTTGCTTTTCGGTATACATAAGTCTATCGGCTTCTACAATAATTTTATCCACGGCTTTATTTACACAGAGATTGCCAACCGACCATCCGATGGAAATACTGACCGGCATGTTTAAGTGAATCTGATTATGCTTTGCCACCTCTTCTTTTATTCTCCGGCATCCACTTAGTACAGTTTTCTCGTCGCTTAACGGCAATAATACCGCAAATTCATCGCCACCAATGCGGGCAACTAAATCACTGTCCTGGAAACAACCTTTAATAATATCGCCCACGGTGATCAGCAACGTGTCTCCTGCTGAGTGACCGCAATTATCATTAACTAGCTTGAGCCCATCAACATCGATTGAAATAAATCCAACAGGATTTAACCTGCCATTCGAAATTCGCAAACTTTCATGCTCCAGATAATTACGGTTGTACAAACCTGTTAAAAGATCATGAAAACTGATATGTCGAAGCTGCTCTTCAATCTTTTTAAACTCTGTAATGTCATCAAATAAAATTATTATGCCTTCAAATTTGTTACTCACATCCAGCATGCGATGAAATTTAATATTAAAATTTCTCATTCCTTGATTTGGCGGTGCAAAATTCTTTTCTATCGACAATTCCAGCTTATCACTCCAGCGGAAATCCATAAATTCATTTGTTAACCACGGTAAAAAATTTTGCACTTCCTGTTGTGCGGGTAACTTAGCATAATAAACAGAACCTGGAAATTGTGGATCTTCCTTAAAGAGCTGTTGTGCCGCATAATTAATGTTTACACAGCGATTTTCCGCATCCAAGAGTACGGCCGGAGTTGATACACTTTCAAATATTGTTAAGTATTTGTTTTTTTCATTGGTCAGTTTTCGACTTGCAAGCTGCAATTCCGAAATTATCGTATCTTTGGTTTGAGCAGTCCATTCTGAACAAAAGGAAATCTCGTTATGATCAAAGAAGCGATTTACCCATAACAGGTATAACTTGCGTTGTTCCTGGTCCTTAATTGATTCCCCGATTAAATCCAGATAGGACTGGCGATAATACTTCATTAGTCCTAGAAACATCTCAAGGGTGACTCCTCTTTCTCTGTGCTTTTGTGCTTCAATTGCACCGAAAGAAGCCATAGAATTATTCACAAAGTCATGATCCACACCAATCTCTGGAACTTGAGGATCTATAGCTATAGCATTAAGCAGCGCTGAAGACAAGCCTTCAATGGATGCTACCCAAGCTTCTTCCAATGTGGAGGTATATTTTACGTAATTATGAAGTTTCGCATATAACAAAACTCTTTTCCTTAAAAATGATTGATTATTCTTGATTAAATCGCATAGCTTTTGCATCCAAAATTACCCCCACAAATGCATAACTGAGTGTTATTAATATAATAGCATTCTTTAATCTATAATTTGCCAAAAAACTTCTTTTATATTATAATTTTACTAATAGATTGCCATATTTCGGCAAAACACTACCCTTTATTTATTTCGTAGCATGTATTGAAATGAGGTAGATTTATGATTACTTCTTATCAACAAAAAGCAATAAATATATGCAAGCGAATGGTTCACCTTTTTTATATTGAAAAAGATATTGAGCCTTTATTAAATTATTTCAATGCAGAAGCTACCTGGATTGGTCCGGGTTCAGGTGAGATCATCCGCACGCTACCAAAAATCAAAGAATATTTTCGAAAAAAATGTGCCGCAAATTTTTCTTATACTATTATCAGTGAAAATTATTTCATCGGCGCCTCTTCCTGTGACAGCTGCATAGTAATTGCCAATATCCATTTTAGGAACAATACTGAAAAAAGTCATTATCGAACCAATATCAATATTTCTATGTATTTTCAAATAATTGAAGAAGAATTGGTTGTATCCCATTATCATGTTTCTATTCCCATCAAACCAAAAGACAATTCCTCCGTCTTTTTCATCGCTAATCCAGAAACTTCTAAAGATAATCATATACAGCTTGATGTAAAACGCATGAATGACATTATGGAAAATTTCGTCGATACAACACATATTGGTCTAAAAAGTTTCTATTACAAAGATGACCTGCCTTATCGTTATATCAATCAAAAATATCTTGAGCTACTAAACTATAGTAACACCTCAGATTTTTTACAGGCTAACAATACTGACTCCCTTTCTCATATTTATCCAGATGATCGAGAGAAATATGTAAGCGACTTAAAAAATCATTTATCAACATCAAATTGTGGGTCACTAGTAACGAACATGAAAGATAAAACCTATTATTCCTGCTATCGTGCCTTAACACAGGATAACCAGGTTATCAAATGCTTTGAATGGGGAATTATCTATGATAACCACGGCTCCCCCATTATAAACAGCTTTGTCTTACCCTTTGACAAAGCACTGCTATCAATTGTAGATATCCCGTCAGAGGATACAGCCCCCCCATCGATCGAAATTAAAGAAAACCCCCTGATTCTAGGCGATACTGGCATTCATGTCGGCGATTCCATCGTCATTTACCCGCGTAAGCGCGAAGTTTATATTGACAACAAGGCTGTAAATTTAACACCGCTAGAATTTAGTCTCTTATCGCTGCTGCTTGACCATGTGAATAATCTTGTCCCACTGGATGAATTCTATGAAAAAATTTGGGCCAGCAGATCGCTTCATACCACCAGCGGCACATTAAAAATGCACATCAGCCACTTGCGACATAAACTCAATCTTACGCAGCACGGTTCAATACACTTATCCAGTATACACAACAAAGGCTATTGTCTTTCCATAGACTCCCGTAATGAACTAGAAAATGCATAAAAACAGCAACTCTTTACTTATCTTGCTTAAGCAATCATTTAGAGAGATTATCAAAAAATCCTTGAGGAAGAATTTCTACTTCATAACCATCCGGATCCTGCAGGAAATATACTCCGAGTTCTTTATGTTCTATTTTCACACACCCCATCCCCTTATGACGGGCAAGCGCCTCCTGATAATTATTAACTTCAAACGCCAAATGTGATGGATTTTCGCCTAAATCATATTTACTAATCCGATTTTTAGCCCATTTGAGTTCAAGTTCAAATGGGCTTTTTCCATCACTCAAATATACCATAATAAAATCGCCAAAATCTTTACGGCGAATTTCTTTTAAATCTAAAGCCTTTTTATAAAAATCAACAGAAACTTCTAAATTCGAAACGCTCAAATTACTATGGAAAAATTTAAAATTCATATGTTCTTGCCTCCTTATAAGTCGTCCCCATAAAAAAGCAGCTGCAGGTCAAATAAATTTTTTGAGCCGCAGCTGTTTTTGTTTAAAACTTTCTTGCAAAGCTTGCTGAAAATATATTTTCCTTAATATTCTTGCCAATTGTTCCATTATATCCAATCTTAAAGGTATCGTGATTTTTGCCGTTCCAACAATAGGCAGCCTCAGTAACCCCAAGGACATCATCTTCAGAAACGCTCCCCGGCATGCTTGTATTAATCATGCGCATAGACAAATCATCTGCGGCCAACTTGTATTTAATACCCAAGCCGACTATCAGCTTCCCGGCTCCAGAGTGCGAACTTATCCCATGCGTCCATTTCGCCATAGCTGAAGCATATGTTGCGTTATAAACTCCACCCATTTCCATAGTATAACCATTCAATGCAGTTCCCATCGCTGTCCAATTGGCATTGGGCGTTCCCTGGAAATGGAGCGTAGACAGACCAAAGCTTGACTGTAAATTGTCGGTTTTATTAATTGATACCTTGTTGCCTAGCATCAGGGAAGCATACACTCCGTCCGCATCATTTGAAGATTTACCCTGCAAAGTCGTTCCTGTATAGTTTACACTGTAATTATTTGCGCCACTATTGGAGAAATAGGTGAATTGTCCTTCCACATACTCCTGATCTTGTGGAGAATACGAAAAATGCAGGCCGCCCATACCGCTATGGATATAACCGTTGCCATTATAAATCCCGCCATCCGCATTACCCTTGGCATAGACTGCGTGGACACCGCCACTAATCTTAGCGCCAAGTTTCCAGTCCGCTCCACCTATAAAACCATGTACTAGACTGCTCATACCGTTATCGCGCCATAAATGGCCCCCATACGGCATAAAGAACCACTGCTGTTCATCCTGAGCCCGGTTATTTTTATCAAGAACCCTCTCCACTTCATTCATGCCACTGCGCACGAAATCAATCTGATTCATCGCCGCAGCCGCAACCATTTTTTGGTCTGCTGCAACATTATTAACTGTATTGATAGCGGCTTTTTCATTACTGACACTGACTGTCAAAAATTCCGGCAGTTCGGTACTATACTGAATTTTATCAAAATTTTTGATTGTCAGCGCATTTGCTGCATCTGAAAACTCAATATTATTAATCAGTGCAGCCTGGCTTACGCTATAGGCTGTGCCCGCCGTATAACCTTGCGCCGGACGTAAGATAAGCTCGGCATTGGAAAAATCCAGTGTTGCCTTTCTTGCGGCAAAAAGATCCTTCGTTGTGGCAAAATCCCTCAAGGTTGTTGCCCATTTACCGATACTTACATTGACATTACAATCGCTTGTACGCATCGAATACATTGTATTAACACCAAGCTCGGCGCTAAGTGTCTGATTGTTATTAGAACCATTTGCCGTAACATCACTTGATACGTTAATAATACCAGTGTTATTCACATAACGCTTTGCAGTTGTCGGCTTAACTCCCACAAAACACATGCCATTCGCTGCACTATAGGCATCTGTCCCCGCGGTACTTTGAATCGCTGCATTGATTATGCCATAGTTATAATAATAAGCATCACTTGGAACTGAACTGTTTTCCCCAATCCCATAGGCATCGGCCGTAAGAGGTGTTAATACACCTATTTGCTTGGTCGCGGAAAGCCCATATGAAATAACCGTTAGCGCGCCGTTATTAATAACGGTACAGCCTCCATTTTCCGCCATGCCATAAGTGGCGCCTCCGCTCCTATTATAGATTGTACCATTGTTTGTAAGCACGCTGCCGCCTTTAGTCGTTGCGAGCCCTCGCGACATATAGGATTTATCTACATCAATGTACAGAAGGCCATTATTGGTTATCGTAAGGCCGCTATGGGACGAAGTCATCCCTCGTACGTTTGCTCCGTTACTGCCATTCCCCAATACCTTGATTGTCCCGTTATTAATCATGGTAGAATTATCATAAACGTACATTGGATGCGAAAAGATACCATACTCATCATAACTAGAATTTTCATCAAAATACATATTTATGGAGCCGTTATTGATCAGAGTAGAGTTATTCCCCGCAATCATGCCCCAGCCCATGATGTTGTCATATGTCTTTGACGAATCAGAAGCCGTATCCAAAACATTTTTGTTATTTTCCACAATGTCTTTAAAGTGCATATTAATGGTACCATTGTTGGTAAGAGTAACATAATCTCCCGGAACCATGCGACTAGTATTAGTTGAATCCGTTACAAGCGATGCCATACCATAAAAGCACAAATTTAGGTTTTCCAACCCGCCGGGAAAATCCTCCTTTTTATATTTAAAAGTACTATCTCCATTTGACGTAATACCATTTGTATTTATGATGCCGTTGTTGACCGCAGTCACCGTACTTGATGCCGTACCAGTGCCTACCGTAACTTCATTTGCGGCTTTTGCATAAAACGGATACCCCATAATCAGCGAGGATGCCATATATGCAGATATGATTTTCTTTGTCAACAAATCCTTTTTCATACTACTCCTTCCCTGGGGATACACTTCTTAACTGCTTTAACACGATATTTTCCGTTTAGACGATCTGCATAATATCCGTCGTAAGCAAACCTAATATTAACCCCCCAGTTAAACATTCCGTTAAACGTTTCCTGTGCCAAAAGAAACATCCCTGGCCCGTCATAAATATCCGGAAACAGCGTTTTATCATACCACTGTCCCGCTGGCTCTGTTCGCCGGATAATTGTCGATAATTCTTTCAGAGCCGGAATGCGCCAACCAGTCTGCCCGGCAATCACTTTATGCGCAAAATAATTTTCGGCTTCCTCAACGGACAAAAGGGGCAGCTCTTCCTGCAGCCACATCAAATTTGTATATTGATCAATTACACAGCCACTTTCTACTATATAACGCTGGCTTCCTTTATCCGAAAGATTCACATAACCACCACATACTGCAATACAGCCGCATTTTTGCATCTGCTGTAAGGGAACTGCACAGCCATAACCAAAGTAAATTGCCCAGGTACGCGCGTCCTCAAATAACGGATGTTCCTCACCTGTCCAATAAAAAGCAGGCTGTATATACGAATCAAAGGCATCAAAAGCTGCTGGCACTTTTCCATTGTAATTTACAATAAAGCGCAGCTCGTCAACAGAAGGAAGCCGCCAATTATTATAGCCGCCAAAATACTCTTTATTGAGTTCCTTGATATGCTCTTTGGCCTCCTCATACGTAAACTGCTTTATCGCTGAAGGCTTTTCATAAATGAGACCTGTATACATATCCCAAACGTAGAAATTTGTTTCTCCGAATGAATAGGCTGCCTCTTCTGGAACAACATCCACAACCATTCCTTCGGCTGAAAACTTTTCTTGCTGCCCGCTGGACGGCATTTGAAATACACCCTGATTTTCATCAAGCGTACGCACCAAACGATAACAAAGCGGCATGTCCTTTTCGGCATAATAGCCATCATAGCCAAAATTAAAATTTGTCACCCATACGTAGGTATCTTGAAATAAGTTAGCTGTTATATGCTGCAGGATTGGAGGCTTTAGTACATCATGTTCGAAAAATTCATCAAAATACCAGTTTTGATTTGCATAGCTTTCATCAAAAATTGAATTTAGTTCATGCATCGTCGGCAAGCGCCAATCATCAAACCCGGCAAACTCATAATCTTTCAGCATTTTCTGCACATCATTATAGCTCTTTCGTTCATTTTGCTTTTTCTGCCACATAAGGCGCAATACCTTATCTGTGACTGTTCCATCACCATTATCGATAAACCGCTCTCGCTCTACACCGCCAAGCTTCTTTTCACCCCGAACAGCCAGCCCATAGCTTTGTAATGATTTGTTCTTTGTTGTTGCCCCGCCTAAGTTGAAGTTTATGACCCAGCCACAATCCGTCCTTATTCCATAGCTCTGACCACACCAGTAATCATCGGGCACAATTCCTTCAAATACATTTTGGGCGAAGGCTGGCGCAATTTTTTTATAGCTTATTAAGGAGCGCAGTTCATTTTTATCTGGAACGCGCCAGTCATTGTATCCCCCGTAAAAATCCTCATTTAACCGCCCAATATAGTCGGTAGTAAATTCTTCCCAGCTCATCTTGCGCTGATAAAAATTAAAAGTCCCCGAAATAAAAGATTTCGCTTCCCAATAAAGCCCACTTTGCCTATCAAAAATAGCTTTGACCTCATCCCGGCATATTTTTGCTGAAGTTAATACCTCCCGCCGTGCATTGCATTTCTCATAATGCATACAAATCCCTCTCTTTACGCTTCCCTTCCATCAGGAATTGGGCTTTTAATTGGATAAAATACATCTATCGCTTCGGTATCACCTATTGACACAAAAGAGTGTTCGACGTTAGACGGGATAAAATAAGCGTCTCCCTGACCAATCTCAAATTTTTTATCCTCCATCTCAATAACAAATCCGCCTTTAAGCACGTAACCGAATTGTTCTGATTCATGACTGTGCTTCGCAACGACTTTGCCTGCTGCCATATTCCAATGAAACACGTTCATACGCTCACCTTTGCCAAGATATTGAAAAAACACCCCTGGATTAATTTCCTTTTTTTCAATTTCCTGATGATAAATCATCATTTTGTATTCATCTCCCCATCTACGCTAGCTGCATGTGAAACTTTGCTCCACGCCGCTTCGTTAAATTTTCCCTTAGCCCGCTGAGGAGGCTTATCAGAAAACATGATTCCGCCTGTTCCGACTTCATTTAATTGGTATCCATCAAAGAATATGTATACTCTATCCTGTGGAACATTGGTAAGTTCCGAGAAAATACGGACAAATTCCTTAGCAATAACCTGCTTTTGGCTTTCGGCTAATTCAATAGACTGAATGGTAATTGCTGGCATATGTAATTTCCCCCTTAAAAATTAGTACTGCAAACGATAACTGAACGAGCCCCTAAAATAAACTGCTGCTCCGGATTTAAAGAAACCGGCTTTGTATAAAATGCTTGATTACCGAGATCGGTATTTACGACAATTTTCCAGTGACAATTCTCTGGTAATTGCGGCAGCCAAATACCATGGGACTCCCAATGAGCATTGATCCCAATATAAACAAAGTCATCCTTACCATCATTGGTCTTGCCGGCAAACATGACACCAATCACCCGATTTTCCGGTGAATAATCAAATTCCCAAGAATTCATACCATGTAAGCTCACCATGGAATAACCCGCCGGCACCCCTTGGGACATTTTTTGTAAAACAGGATGTATCTTACGAAAAGCAATCATTTTTTGGAAAAAAGTAAAAATTTCTTCATTTTTCTTGAGCATACTCCAATCAAGCCAAGAAATCTGATTATCCTGACAGTAGGGATTGTTGTTGCCATATTGTGTATTGCCAAATTCATCTCCCGCTAAAATCATGGGAGTGCCGATACTTGTGAGCAAAATAGCCGCCGCGTTCTTTATCATCTTGCGCCTGAGAAAATTTACATTTTCCTGATCACAGTCACCTTCAAAACCGCAATTCCAACTATGATCCTCGTCTCCGCCGTCTGTGCCGCCCCAGCCATTTCTTTCGTTATGCTTTTGGTTATAAGCGTAAAGATCCCACAGTGTAAACCCGTCATGACAAGTAATAAAATTAATAGATGCACAGTCACCGCGCCAATACGGATTATAGATATCCTCCGAACCAGCAATACGTGCAGCAACCTCGCCGGCAAGACCAGGCTCTCCTTTTAAGAATTTCCGTATATCATCCCGGTATTTGCCGTTCCATTCCGCCCAGCGACCGTACGATGGGAAGCTGCCTACTTGATAAAGTCCGCCCGCATCCCAAGCTTCCGCAATAAGAATTGCATCACTGAGCAGAGGATCATAAGCCAAAGCTTCCAATAGCGGCGGATTGCTCATTGGCGAACCGTCCTGATTGCGTCCAAGAATGGCTGCTAAATCAAATCGAAAACCATCTACATGATACTCGGCAACCCAATAGCGTAAGCAGTTCAAAATCATATTGCGAACAATGGAGTGATTACAGTTCAGCGTATTGCCGCAGCCGCTAAAATTGTAATAATACCCATCCGGTGTCAAAATATAATAGGTTTTATTATCAATGCCCTTAAAAGAAATATAAGGACCGTTCTCATTTCCTTCCGCTGTATGATTAAATACTACATCCAAGATGATCTTGATATTATTCTTGTGTAGTTCTTTTACCAGATTTTTAAATTCGTCAATTTGCATGGAGTATCTGCCACTGGCGGCATACCCAGCCTTTGGTGCAAAAAACGCCACCGTGCTATAGCCCCAATAATTATACAACATAGTTCCTTCTTCATTTTTGCGGCAGCCCTCAAACTCATCAAATTCAAAAATCGGCAAAAGCTCAATTGCCGTAATGCCCAGTTTTTTTAGATAGGGAATTTTCTCTCTGAGACCGGCATAGGTTCCTTTGTATTTGACACCTGAAGACTCATCTTTGGTAAAACCACGCACATGCGCCTCATAGATAATAAGCTCGTTATGGGGTGTCTTAAGAGGCTGGTCGCCTTCCCAGTCAAAATCATCGAGTGATACCTTCGACCGATATTGGAAGGGATTCGACCAATCCGGCTCCTCTCCCCATACATTTCGGCCGGAAAGCAGCTTAGCGTATGGGTCTAAGAGGCACTTGTCATGGTCGTAGACATCGCCGCGAGCAAAATCATATGCTCCGTCAATATAAAAACCATATTCGAGATTTTCATAGTCAAGATCAAAGACAATCATAGCAAATACATTGCCTATACGATAACTTGGCGGAAAAGGAATGACGGCAAACGGCTCCTTTTCATGATTTCTAAACAAAACCAATTCACATGATTTTGCTCCCGACGAATAGATGGAAAAATTCACGCCACCCGGCACAAGACATGAGCCATTTTGTAAAAATATTCCTGGTCTAATCTTATATTTGCCATACGTATCCGTAGGATTGGTATCAATTCGCATAAAATTCCTCTCCTTAGCGCAAGGCCTGTTTTGCATCTTCAATTGTAGGGACACATGTCAGCATCTTAATAAAACCAGTCATCTCAAAAACATCGATGACTTCTGCAATAGGTGCTGCAAAAACCAGCTTTATCCCTTTTGCCTTGGCAGTCTTAGCCATAATAAGCAAAGAGCGTAGACCTGAGCTTGATACATAGCTGCATTTTTCCATAAATATAATAGTAGGCTTAACTTCAAATAAGGACAAAACTTCTTCCTTGGCTTGCTCCGACGTGGACACATCCAGCTGTCCGTCTAATGCAATAATTTTTATATCATCATTTTGTTCTACTGATACCTTCAACAAACTCACCTCTCAAGTTTTTGACATGCTAATTGGCGGATAAACTTCACCATCAACAATCGCATTAATAATACATGGTTTTTTTAGTTCCATTGCCTTTTTCAGCACTGCTTCAAATTCAGCAATATTCCTGACCGTCCATCCCGCCGCCCCGCAAGCTTCGGCATACTTTTCATAATCCGGATTACAAATATCCATAAAGGCCTCTTCATGAAAGTTTGCCAGCAGGAATTTTTTTATAACGTTATACTCATTATTATTAAAAATAATATAAACAACCGGGATATTGTGTTTTACACAAGTCAAAAGTTCAAAACCGGCCATAAGGTAGCCGCCATCACCGCAAGCGCAAATGACAGGACGCTCAGGGTTTGCGCATTTTACGCCGATAGAACCATTTACATGGCTGGCCATTGGGCCGAAGCTGCCCGGATTTTGATACCATTGATTTTTAGTAAGCTGTAAATATGCACTTAGCCACAGCATATGTGCACCGGCATCGCCTAAAATAATAGCATTTTCTGGCAAATATTTTGACAAAACCTGTACAAGACGTCCCGGGTGGATTTTCCCATTACTAATGTCCGGCAATTTTTCATCGTGCCATTTATTGGGGGTAAACAAATTCTCTGGTAAGGCGGATATCCCTTTCTGAGTTAAATAGTTCCGAAGCTTGTCTAATGCGTCCCTCGCGTCACTAATTAGGCGATAGTCACTTCTATATACCTTATCGATTTCATGCCGATCAATATTGATTTGGAAAAGCTTTTTCCCTTCCATAAGATTTTCCCGGAAGCCAAATGTAGCATTTTCCGCAAAAGAGTTTCCTACCGCCAGGACTGTTTTGGTCTGCAGAAAATATTCATTGGCACTCTTATCGCCGCTGCTGCCGAATACCCCCAGAGAAAATTCGCTATTTTCCGGCAGATAGCCTTTGGCATCCATTGTAGTAGCAAAAGGAATATGCCACTTCTCTACAAGCTCCATTAGAACGCTTTGTGCCTGGCTCCTGATACAACCATAGCCAATAAGGAGCAGCGGCTTATTTTCGGCTGAGAAGCTTTCAATAAAGCCGCGGTTAAACACCTCTGTCTGAGACTCGTCCGGATAAATCAGCGGTGTACCAATTTCTACTGCACGATAGAAAGGTACTTTCGCAATTGTTATATCCTTGGGAATATGAAGATGTACTGGTCCCGGACGCCCTTCAAACGCCGTATAGATTAATTCCTCCAGCACAGATACGGCATCCTTGGCATCCTCTAAAATCACAGACTTTTTCGTTGTGGCACTAAACATTGCCTGCGAATCAGGTGTGCGGGAAAGACCTGTAGATTCGTTCAAAGCGCCTTTGCCGCGCATAGGCCTTGAAGTATAGCCCGTGATAGCAAGCATCGGAATAGAGTCTGAATAGGCTACAGCTAATCCAGAGAATAGATTGAACGCGCCCGGACCGCCTGTTGCAAAGCATACGCCCAGCTTATCGGTATACATGGCGTATCCGGCGGCCATAAAGGAAGCCGCCTGTTCATTATTTATAATAATCGTATTAATCTTGGCAGATTTCTTGAGCGCCAGCAGCATGGAAGCGTTTACCTGTCCCGAACCGCCAAATACATAATCAACTCCGATATCCTCTAAGACCTTTACAATAGTCTGATTGACGTCCATTTAACCACCATCCTTATTTTGAAAAGGTTCCATGCCAAGCGATTATTTAGCTTTACATAGAACCTTTTCTGTAAAAAATCTTAAATTATAAGCCTTTTGCCTTTAGAACTTCAACAATCTTCTCGCCATAACCAATAGAGGATTCTACCGATGTACCGGTAACAAACGGCCAGTCATAAACGACACTCGGATTGTCGCGTGTAGCGGTAGCCTTAGCCACACATTCCCCGTTTGGTCCTACTGCATCGCGTGTAAGATCTTCAATCGGCCACAAAAAGCCTGGTGTAATAACGTCTGTCCCTTTATTATCGGGGGTCGCACCATAAAGCTCATAAGTTGTATCATAATCACCGTAGAAATCCCAAGCACGCGGATGAGCAGCAATCTTTTTGCCAAAAATAATACTCTTATAATCATTCTCAGGATCACGCAAGAATACCAAAGTCGATGAGGCATAGCATAACCCACCTATAAGCTTGTTGGATTTATAAGCATCCAGAATGAGCTTATGCAGAAAAAAGTCATTGCTCATATCAATCATAGCACCCAAACCGCCAGTCAAAACAATGGCATCATAATCCTTCATAGCTGCGTCCTTGAATTTTATCGGATTAGCCCACTCGTCACCATCAACTAACTCTTTGATGCGATCGCATACTTCCTTGGGATTTGTATAAACCTGCTGTACCGGATCAAAAAAATTAGGATCTACGCTGATTTGCAGCGGCAGAGGCTTCTTACCAAACCGGGTTGCTAAAGTAAGCTCATGCCCTGCTTTCTTCAAAATGTCCCACGGTGCTTGCAGTTCCTCACCCCATGTGCCAAAGTTTGTTGCTGCTACCAATACCTTTGCCATCTTAAAATCCCCCTCATTTTATGTTTATAAAATTCTCCAAACGGAGATATTACCTACTGTTCAGTTTTTAAAAGCGCAATAATCTTTTGGGCAAATGCCTGATGTTCACCACCGGACCTGGCTGAAACCAAATCGGCATCAACCACAACATCCTCATCCACATAGTCAATCCCCATAAGCTGAGCATCACCTAAAAGATTATTGTGTACTACCATTTTCCGCCCTTTGACCAGTTCATGAATCGG
The DNA here is from genome assembly GCA_021372375.1 of Pelosinus sp. GTDB lineage: Bacteria > Bacillota > Negativicutes > Propionisporales > Propionisporaceae > JAJFUN01. The sequence continues at coordinate 93,987 of JAJFUN010000078.1, forward strand.
TGCCATGAGCCAAGCTCCATGGCATATAATGCCTTTAAGCATATGCTTATCATGAAAGCAGCGCTGCAAAAAGACACAAGCTGGCGGCAGTTTGTTAATATCTTCGGTATACCGCAGTCGATCTGCAGTATACCCTGCCGGGATAATTACGGCTGCATATTCTCTTAGCTCTCTATCTTCTATGAACTCAAAACTCTCTGAACACTGAAACGCCTTACGTTCCTCATGTCCATGAAATGTCAGACTATCATTGCCCCATAAGCGGCTTAAAAAATGAACTTCGAAACCGGCATCGTTAAAGCAATTGCTGTAATATTCAATCTCCGGTTCATAAAAATCACTTTCCATGAGAATGGCTATCTTTTTTCTTGGCTTTACCAGCACCTCACGGGGGAGATTTTTTTCCAAAATCAAATGGTTTTTCTGACTCATATATTTGTATTCCACCTTATCCATAATGGTTGTATAGAGGAAAATACCAAGTCCGCCAATAGGCCTTTCTTCAATGCCTGCCTCAAGATCGACAGTGCATTTTTGGGCTAAGGGGTCATAGGGAGTACCTTCATCGGCAAAAACGAACTGTAGACTATGCTTGTCTGCGAAATATTCACAAGAAACATAGATATTCCCCTGTTTTTCTGTATAAGCATAATCAATAATATTGGCTAAAATCTCTTCACAGCATAGCTTCAGACGATTGAGTAATTTTTTGTCACTGACATATTGTGTAACCTCCTGCATGATTGTATCAAGCATATAGGGCAACTTTTTCATGTCAGCAAAAAAAATCATATCTTTCAGCATAGCGTTAACCCTCAAATGTATCCTGAATAATCAGGAAGCGGTCTATGCCCGTCATTTTAAATACATCAATCACAGTATCTGACGCCCCGCACAAATAGACATCTATATTCGCCCCTAGTTTCTGCTTGATAAACACAATTGCCCTGATACCGGCACTGGCGATATATTCAAGTTCATCAGCATACAATACCAGCGTTTGTATATCTTTTCCTACAAGCTCCCTAAGCTCTTCCATAATCTCCGGCGCAACCGAAGCATCAATATGTCCATGCAGCTTAACCTTGCTAACCTCACCAATTTCTATAACATATTTAGCCATCATATTATCTCCTGTCTTTTATTTAGTAACTGGCACAATACGCACCTTGATCTGCGGACGATGATCAAACTCCGGCAGTTTCACGGCAAACATCTCAGCATCAAAATAATTCCAAGGCTCGCCATCAATCCAAACCGCCTCAATTTTACAGCTTCCCTTGGGCAAAATATCCGGCTGAACATAAAGTATATTGTCATCATTAAAGCCATTTACCATTGGCTTAAAGTAAAGATCTAGCGGTTTCTTGGTGTGCAGCAGGTTGATATAAACTGCTGACAAGAATGCCAATTCAATCGAATGATAGCAGCTCATGGAGTGGCTGCCCTTCAGCCGTTCATTGCCGGTAAGAAACGGAATGCCGTTATTAAGAACATTAAAGTAAACTGCTCCATCATCATGATCAAGGAAATACGTGTTATAAAAAGCTGACGAAATACGAGCCAATTCAAGATATTCCGGCTCTTTGAGAACGCCATACAAAATCTGATAGGCAAGAATGCCCTGTTCCTGCTGCCACCATGCCTTCCGATCATGCCAAGTAAACCGATGGCTGGTCTCGCCTTCTTTTAATGTACGAGCCATGACATCATACCAGCCGCCACGTCTTACGTCCATACCATACTTTGGCATCAATTCGGCAATTTTTTTAGCTAAATTCGTATATTTTTCTTTCGAAACAGCACTATTAATACGCATAAGGTTCCAGGCAATTTTTAGATTGTGTCCTATTACAGCGTTATCCTGCTGCCAACCCCAGCTCTTATCATGACTCCAGTCATCAAAGAATCTTTCCTGCACAAACGGACTGTGATCATAGTCCTTAAAATGTTCTTCAATGCAGTCAGCTGTATATTCCAAAAAGTCTTTATATTTTTCATCTTGCGTTGCCAAATATAAGTTGACAAGATAAGCTGGTGCATGGTCGCCTACCGAGTTCCAGTTTTTCTTGCCGCAATTGTGTTTTAGTGAAGGACTCTTCGGATCAAAAGTCACCGGATCAATATGCGAATAATAGCCGCCCTTTTCTTTATCAATAAAGAACTTATCAAAAAGCCGAATCGTCATACGGATATCCTTCATAATCGCCTGATCGCCATTCAGTCGATATGTCTGCGTCGGACCTGCCAACGCATAAATCTGTTCGTACATCGGAATAGCTTCCATATCATCGTCAAACTCTGAGGTAAACAGCTTATGTTCCCGTTCACCCTGCACATCAATGCCATGATACCAGTAAACGACATTTTCATCGATGTCATAAAAACGCATATGCTCGCGCAAATATTTTGTACCTGTTTCAGCGACTTCCAGAAATCTGTCCTCACCAGTCAGCATATAGGCACTCGCCATACCGTAAATCATACGGGAAATGGTATCGGTCTCCTGCCGAAAATCCTTTTTGCGTACTCCGTCCAGCGTAAGCCGTGTACGATACTGATCATACTCAATCTTACCATTTGGAAACTCCGCTTTAATATAAAAGTCCGCGATGCTTCTGGCCTGATTAACCCACCAGTCAGCCTCTTCAAAACGCATTTCCTGAGGTTTTCTACCAGGAAGGTCGATGTAGGAGGCTTCAAACGTTGTCCCCCGCTCATCAGGATAATATATTCCATAAATAAATACGAGCTGATCCTTTCTAAGCAATTTCTCAAGCTGTCCTGTGCAGTCATAATACGGTTCGTCCAGATTACGCAGCAAGCGGGCATAGACATTAGTCGAAAGCTTTACCTGTACCTCTTCACCATCAAAGCCTTTAACTATTGCGGTTCTTGCCGCACTATCATACGATTGACAAAATCCGCCAACCGTATCGGAAAATTCAAACTTCATAAGGCTTTTCCTCCTTTTATGTATATACTTTGCTAAATTTGTAATTTCTTAATGTTGTTGAAATTTTACCACAATTTTCATTTCCTAAAAGTAAAGTTTTCTTTACTATTTTCAATTGGTTTATTTGCTCAGTTTTAAGGCCATCATGGTAATATCATCTGACTGTGGCGCTGTGCCTGCATGGTCCTGCACAGATTCCTTAACTGTTTTTAAAATATCCTGTAAAGATAGTTCCGAATCTAGGCCATTTAGGCAGTCAAGCAGCCGCTGTTCTGTGTACTGCTCAAGCTTATTGTCCATAGCCTCTGTTACGCCATCTGTATAGAAAAACATCAGTTCGTCCGAATTAAGCTTGATTTCCTGCTGTACAAAATCCACATCAGGCATAATTCCGAGTACGCAATTCTTCTCCATTTGCAAATAAGAGAAAGATTGGTTGGTCTTATTATAGATAAGCGGCGGATTATGACCGGCATTCACATAAGTAAACTTTCCTGTATTGATATCAAGAAGGCCCACTAAAGCAGTTACAAACATCATTTCATCGTTATTTTCATTAAGCTGCATATTGGATAATCGCATAGCCAAAGCAAGATTATGAGTATTTGCCAGCGACGTTACAAAGTTCTTTATTATCGTCTTACTAATAACCATAAACAACGCTGCCGGTACGCCTTTACCAGATACATCGGCGATGACGACTGCCAAATGCGAATCGTCTACCATAAAAAAATCATAAAAATCGCCGCCAACTTCTTTTGCGGGATCCATCGTTGCATAGATATCGAATTCTTTACGATCGGGAAAAGCGGGAAAAATACTCGGCAGCATACTTGTTTGAATATGGGTAGCCACATTTAATTCCGTAGCAATACGTTCTTTGTCTGCTGTGACCTGCTTGAGATTATCCATGTATTCACAGAGTGCTTTGGTCATGGTATTAAACGATGCTGCCAAAGTTTCAATTTCATCCCCTGTACGAATATCAAGCTGCATATTAAGATTACCGCTACCGCCGATTTCACAAACGCCATCCGTCAGTACCTTGATTGGCTGCGTAATCCTTGTTGCCAGTTTGAAACCTGCAAATGCTACAAGCAGCAGCAAGGCAAATGCGGCCAGCCACATTCTCTCAGATACGTCTATAATCTGCTGCTGCATCGCAGAAACAGTTTTATTGGTCAGACCGATAATATTCTCCCTGCTTTTTACCGCCGGGGCAATAACCTCCGCTTTACTAATAACAGTAGCAAAACTCCAGCTAACATTCGAGAGCGGTGCAAAAGCAAGATAGCACTCCTCACCATCCAAGGTTACTTGTACAACGCCATTTTTTCCCGCTGTCATGTCCTTAGCCGCCGCCGCCAAAGCTTTATTTTCACTACCACGTAAATCTACCGGATGCTCAGAATCCGCTCTCAGCTCGCCCTCTTGGCGCGGTGAAATGGTCACTTCCCCTTTTTCATTCAGGATAAAACCAAATTTATTTTCACCTTGCTTCGTATCCATAACAATCTGATTAATCTCGGTAAGATAAGCTCCCATACCTACCACGCCCGCAAATGAATCGTTATTTGTATATGGCGCTGCGCAAATGATACACAAACCGCCGCCATTAATATCATTCACCACATCTGTAAATACTAATTTTTGTTCCTTCGTCGCCTTGATGTACCATGGCCGCGCAAACGCCTCATAGGGTGCCGGCACTGCAGCTAAAGAATCAGCAAATTTGCGATCTGATATTTTATCATTCATAATGACAAAACCATTCTGCGATGCAATATACGAAGAAGCAATCACATTACTGGCAGAATTTAATTGCAGCAAAAAATCTTGTATATTGGCAGCAGCGCTAATTTCCCGCTGCAGCGCCGGATTATTCTTATCCACAGCTGCTGAATACAAGAGCTGAGGCACAAACCGCCCGGCATTCTCACGGTGCGGTTCAGCAAGGCTTGCTGCCATATACGAATCTGGATTTGAAGCAATCTTCGTCATCTCACGCGCTAATATAGTCACATTATCGCCAATATTTTTTATTTTTAAATCTGTATACCGCGCCTTTTCCTGCGCCATAGCATTAAGCTGCTGCTTAGCTTGTTCTTCTAACGCCTGACGACTGCCATCTGCTGCACTATTGCCAAGGTCTGTACCGGTTTCTACGATACTTTGGCGTATTCCCCACATTCCGTATAACGAAATGCCGCTTAAAATCAAAATAGAAACTGTACCACATAGTAATACCAAGAATATGACTCGCTGCCCAATTTTCAATTTCATGTTATCCGCACCTTCTTACTTGATAAAATAATCGGATATAATCTAATACTTCAGTGAATCGTTCGGTCAATTTGAAAGTATCTACATAAAGCGGCACTCTTTGCGGGTCATGCAGAATCATGATTTCCCGCTTACTGCACAGCGGCTGAAAACCGGTGAAAAAATAACCTAGCCTCAAAAGCGCATGATAAGCGGCCGGTGCACTTTTATCACTTACATTCAAAAAAACATTGAATGTCTGGTATGGCGCTACATGGGCTGCACGAATTTCTAGAATACGAGTAGCGAGATCACTTCCGGCATAATCCACATGAATTGCGCAATTTTGTTGCACTGAATCATTTTCAAAAAACAGTTGACTTTTCCCATAAAGTTCGGCCTGTCCTCTGCCAAATGAAACCTTCGCTCCCAAATCGTTGTACAGCTTTGCGGCAAAATCTTGATGCACTGCCGGCAGAAAAAGAACGCCTGCATCCTTTTTTTCTTTCATCTGAACCATCACACCTTGGGGATGCTTCAAATTGTGATCCCTTGAATAAGAATGCCTAATATTCTGCATTAAGAAGACGGAGAAAATAAAACCGCAGGGAATAAGCCCAAGCCTTTCCATAAGCACTTCTGAAATCTCATGAAATACTACCGGCAAACAGTATGCTGCCGACACCTTCAGAGTATCCATGATCTCCATGGAATACTGAAAAAATGGCCAAGACATATGATACCCCCGGTATTCCTGCTTAAAGATTTCGGAAGCAATTTCACACATATCCTCCCGCGGCAAAAAACGTTTAAGGGCTAGCATCCCTGCTATTTCTCCATTATCCAGCTGAGCTGTCAGGAACCTTATATGGCCGCTTGCATTTTCCTTTATCAGCGTTGCCGCCTGATAAAAGCTGCGTTTAAAATAGGTATCTCCATACTCAGAATAAATACAGCGGATAAATTCCGGCGCATCCTTATCTTCAAATGGACGAAACCTCACCCGAATTGTTTTTCCTGTTTTATCGTTTTTAAGCATATGATACTGCATACATTTCCTCCCAAGAAAAATTCAGCCCCTCCCCCATAAAGGAGGTCAGAGTATCACTGTAAGATTGTTTACCCCGAATGTACTCTTATATTTCACACTTTCTGCTGCCTTGACAATCATTTCTATTCCCAAGGAATCGCCTTCATTAATAAGACCTTTTGCTTTATGTTTTTCATAATAAGCGATAGGATTAAAGCACGGCCCGCCATTGCGAATACGCAAAATCACCATAAAGCCACTCTCTTTTTTGCTGTCGGGAACGACTAAAATTCGCACATCAATAGTTTGCTGCGGCATGTCTAAAAGGCAATGATCTCGGATACTGACCATCATTTCTTCTAACGATAAACGAACAAGCATTGTCTGTTTAACACCTAACTGATTTTGTTCACAAAAGATCGCAATTTTTTCTACACTTTCGACAATAGAATTGATTTCAGGCTTAACAACAAACGAAATAAACGAACCGTTCATTTCTGCATTAAGATCAAGCAGTAATATATTTGAACGCTTTTCTTGTTTACGACATGTAAATAGTGCTATCAACAGAACACATAGCGCCGCACACTCAGCTGTTGTGAAAGAAATCCACACTCCATTGAGACCTAATAACGGCGCTAAAATATATGCAGGCAATATAACAAATACAAAAGACCGGCATATAGTCATCAAATTAGCAATCCAAGTGAACCCAGCGGATTGATAATAAGAAATCAAAATATAGCAGATTACTGAAGGTATAAGGCTGATGGCAAACAGTTCTACCGCATGGGATGTAACTGACAAGGTATATTCATCATACACACCAAATAATCGGCACAGCGGCTGTGAAAAAATAATGATTACAGTTGTCAGCGTAACCATCAATATGAACCCGAAGTGAAACGCCTGCTTTTCTATCCGCCTCACGCTAACATTATCCCGTTCACTGGAAAATACGCTAACAAAAGGTGCGGTAGCCTGCGATAAGCCGGAAAGGACGGTAAGAGATAAATTTCCTACTGTCGAAACAATACTGAACGCAGTTAATCCAACACTGCCAGCTGTCAATAAAACAATACGGTTAAGCAATAAAGACCGTAAGAACGTCGCTATATTGTTCATGGCCGCTGGCGTGCCAAGCTGCATTAATTGCAGGATATCTTTTTCTCTCCCCCGCAATCCCACAAAATGAAAAGCACCTTGCCCTCGAACCAGACATAATGTGCCTCCTACCGCAGTCAACACGGATGATATTACCGTTCCCCATGCCACACCCGAAATTCCCATCCTAAATTGAATTAAAAAAAGCAAATCCAATACGACGTTCAATGCTGCCATGCCTAAAAACAAACCGGTCAAAAAACGTAACCGTCCCATTAACTTAAGAAAATTATACGGCAAATAAAACATCGCTGTTCCTATACCGCCTAAGATATAAATCTCACTATAAGCAGCGGCCATTGGATATAATTCATCCGTCGCGCCTAAAAAATGCAATAACGGATGCATAATAGTTAACCCTACTACGGAAACAAGCACAGATAACCCCGCTAGCAAAATAACAGATAAGGTCAATGCTGCATTGGCCGAATCCTGGTCATCCTGTCCAATGGCATGTGAAGCAAGGGTTGAACTTCCTACACCAATAAGTGCACCAAGAGTAGCAAATACAAAATAAATTGGCGTAACTACGCTCATAACCGCAAGTCCCGTTGCTCCTAATACATTACCTGTAATAAGACAGTTTGCCAGTGTACTGGCCATTACGCCAAACATCGAAAGCATAGAGGAAGTCACATGCTGCGTAAAAACCTTCTTCAAAAAGGTATCACTGTCAGCAAGTAACACCACTTGTTTTGAAGCTTGCTGCATATTTGACACCTCCAAAGTTCTAAACACTTTATTTCGTCAATAAATTACATTTATCGTTTGATAATTTAATATAAGCAGAAAATTTTTACTTCTTGTATTAAATTATCACATTTTAGAACTATAAAAAGTAAAAATTCCTTTACTTCTTGATAATTATTAAAAATAAGGAGGCGGCATGCTTAATCTATCGCGCCTGAAAGTCGACTCATCGTCTGGTTAAATTTATTAAAAACTATTACACTGACTTTCGCTCTATATCTAAATATTGACTTTTATATCACTATATCTTATTATATAGATATAGTGATAATCGAAGTGAGGGATTGTATGGATACTGACCTTGTAAAATTCACCAAACTAGCGGAAACATTAAAAGCTTTAGCTCACCCTGTCAGGCTTTGTATTATAAAAGGGCTCATTGAAACTGGAGGGTGTAACGTTTCCCATATGCAAAATTGTCTTAACGCACCGCAATCAACAATTTCCCAACATCTACAAAAGTTACGGACAGCCGGCATCATCCGTGGGACTCGAACTGGCCTGGAAATTAAATACATCGTATGTGATGAGCAAGTAAAACAAATAGTATCTTTACTTACTGATGCCAATGAATCGAAGTAAACTGGCGAATCTTTTACTATAAAATTATTTGAGGAGGAACTTTTTATGAAAAAAGTATTAATTGTCGGCGGCGTTGCCGGTGGAGCATCGGCCGCAGCCAGACTCAGACGCTTGGATGAAGAGGCCGAAATTATCATGTTTGAACGGGATGAACATATTTCCTTTGCCAATTGCGGCCTCCCCTATTATATTGGTGAAAGCATTAAAGAACGCGGTAAACTGCTAGTACAAACACCACAAAGTTTAAAAGCGCGTTTTAATATTGATGTAAGAATTCATAGTGAAGTGATCAGCATAAACCCTAGCAATAAAACCGTGACTGTAAGCAGTAAAGAAAAAGGCGTTTATCAGGAGAGCTATGATTACCTGGTGTTATCCCCTGGAGCAAAAGCCCTCAGGCCCCCTATACCAGGCATTGACAACAATAGGATCTTTACCTTAAGGAATATTCCTGATACCGATACCATCAAAAACTATGTTGATAAACAAGAAATCCAGCGAGCAGTGGTTATCGGCGGCGGCTTCATCGGAGTTGAAATGGCAGAGAACCTGAAAGAACGGGGTATAGACGTGACCTTGGTAGAAGCCGCGCCACATATCTTGGCACCTTTCGATTCCGACATGGCCGTGATGGTAGAAAAAGAACTGGAAGATAGCGGTGTTAACTTGCTATTAAACGATGGTGTAAAATCTTTCTTGGATAATGACAATTCCATTCAAATACATTTAAATAGCGAAATCGCGCTAACTGCAGATATAGTCATCCTTGCCATTGGCGTTTCACCAGATACTGCATTTTTAAAAGACACCGGTATTAAACTAGGCGTCAAAGGTCACATACTCGTTAATGAAAAAATGGAAACATCTTTACAGGGCATCTATGCTGTTGGTGACGCCATTGAAGTAGTAGACTTCGTAAACAAGCAAAATACTGCTATTCCGTTGGCCGGCCCCGCTAATAAGCAAGGACGGATTGCCGCTGATAATATTGCCGGCCTTAATACGACCTATAAAGGAACTCTTGGTACTGCTATTATCAAAGTATTTGGGTTGACGGCAGCATCTACTGGCAATAACGAACGAACACTTAAGCGATTAAATATTCCCTATAAAGCAGCTTACGTTCACCCGGCCTCCCATGCGTCCTACTATCCCGGCGCATTACCACTCTCCTTAAAGTTACTATTTAACAAAGAGGGTCGCATTTTAGGTGCCCAAGGAGTAGGGTTTGACGGGGTTGATAAGCGTATCGATGTAATTGCGACTGTAATGCGATTGAATGGCACGGTATCCGATTTAACCGAACTGGAACTCAGTTATGCTCCCCCATTTTCTTCAGCTAAGGACCCGGTAAACATGGCGGGCTATGTGGCCGAAAATATACTGGCCAACCGGTCTGATACTTTTACGTATGACGAATTGGATTCCTTTGATAAAGAAAATAGTGTTCTTTTAGATGTACGAACAGAGCTTGAATATAATAACGGCCATCTCCCTGGTGCTATCAATATTCCTGTAGATAGCCTTAGAGAACGAATGGATGAACTGGACAAAAATAAGCTCATCTTAGAATACTGTCAGGTTGGTCTGCGCGGTTATGTTGCCTCCAGAATCCTAACACAGCATGGCTTTAAGGTGAAAAACATGACCGGCGGCTATAAAACGGCATCCGCACAACACTTTATCCCCA
>JAJFUN010000094.1 GCA_021372375.1 Pelosinus sp.
CTGACTAAGCTGGGCCGGACCTTGCCGATCTTTTTCCCAAGTTTTCAGGTTGCCAAAATTATGCGGACTGACTAATGCTTCGGCCTGTAAGTACCAGGGCTCTTCCTTCATAACTACCACCAAGCCATCGCCCGTTTCGCCCCACTCAGAAATACGATGTTCATAGTAATTGCGCGCCTGACCATTCTGCCAGTAGGTACGAAGTCGCTCAGATAGAATTTCGCCAACGAGTACTCCCTTGGCAGGTGCCTTCTTTACAATCCCGCCAAAAGCCCCTTTCGCTACAGGCACCTGCATCGCAAAGCCCTGCGGTGTACGATCATAGTCAAATGCTACCTCGCCCATAGCTTTAGTAACCGAATTTAGCGGAAATGATACCATTATCCCGGTATAAGCAGACTGATTATGTAACTTTTCATATAAAACACCGGCATTTAATGCCCCAATTTTTGTTCCGCCATAAAGATTATAGCCTGTTTCACTACGCCCCAGCGGCTCAGGGCGCAGGGCCAGCTTGCCATAACGGCTTTCAAAATGCAGCCGGCCAAAATCACTGCGATAATAAAGATAATTTTCAATAGCCCCTGCACCGCCATCTCGGCCAAAATCCCAATTGATGCCGGTAAAATGCGCCCCCAGGCCACTTTTATGCGCATAATCCAGTGTTAATAATTCGCCGCTATAGCCAGTCTTAGCTCCCCCGCTTAGGTCGCTAATACCCGGCACCTGATCAAAAACGGCAATCGCGTCAGGATAAGGAAAATGCAAATACCGTACATTCCCCACCCGAAGGCTTGTACTCATTGTACCATTTTGATTATGATAAAAGCCGTAACCTTCCACATAGTTTTCATCAAAATGCGGCTTAAATCCACTTAAGGTGTCAAATTCCCGATTTGACCGCATAATCCCATGCCAGCGAAAACCTGGTGCCAAATCCACATCTGTACGCAGTTGTAAATTTCGTGTTTTAAAAGTATCTTTCCAAAAGAATACGCCAACACTCGCATCCCACGTACCTTTACCAGCCCCTAAGTACGGAAAAGACCAGCCATCAGGCCAATCCTTGCTGGTTTCTATTCCTGCTGCCCCTACTGCCAAACTGCTTACTGCCATCATCACACCAAGTAATCCTGCTACAAATTTCCGCATACTGTCAGCCTCCTGTTTTATTATTCTGAAATTGGCTATTGGCCCCTGGCTCCTAGCTCATAACCCACAGCCCATAGCCCCTCACTCACCCCATCACTTTTGCCGCTAAAATGCCTAAATACTCATGCAGCACAAAGTAAGAATTACGCAGTGCATCTGGCGACGGCGCAAATTTATTAATATTAAAACGGCTTTCCCGACTGGTAAAATAATCGGTAGGAAAAGGTTGTACAATAGCTCCTTGCTTTTGAAAATTGAGCACCGAACGCTGCATGTGGAACGCCGAAGTAACCAGAATGGGGCGCGTTAAACCCTGTTCTTTAAGAATTCGGTTAACATACTGGGCATTTTGCTGCGTATTCAAGCTGGCATCCTCCACAATAATCTGATCAGCTGCCACGCCAAGACTTAGTAATATCCGTTTACCGATTAATGCTTCTGTTCCCGAATCTTTAAATACCTGTCCGCCTGATAAAATAATCGGCAAGCCTAATTTATTGTGGAGTCTGACTGCTGTCAAAAGGCGATTAGCCGCACTGCCGGAAAGGTGTCCTAGTCCATCAATATCAGGCGTATCAAGCGTTGCCCCGCCCCCTAGCATGACAATGACATCCCCGGCTGGATTTTGCGGCGGAAGATACTGATACTCCAGTGATTTTAGCAATCCATCGCCAACATAAGGCATGGACAAAATATAAAATAGGGCAATAGTCCCGCCAAGCAGCTTAACACCCCGATAGTTATGCTTTACCATCATAAAAAGCAATACTAATAATGCCAAAATCAAAATTCCTGGCGGCATTAGAAAACTGACAACAAATTTATAGATATAAATAAACATGAATTATCTCCTTACTAGCGCGTAGCTCCTGGCTATTAGCTATTGGCTCAGGATTTAAAACCAGAAACCCCATAGCCCGTAGCTCATTCTCCTATCCCTCTACCTCTTCGCCCATATCCCATATCCCACAGCCCATAGACCAATAAACAAAAGTCCTGCCAACGTATCAATCACAATATCCCCTAAGCGTGCGCTGCGGCCTACGACAAAATATTGGTGTCCTTCATCAACGGCTGCAAATAAGCCTACTAAAAGGGTGGCTTTTCCGATACCGCGCAGCGCAAAACAAAAGAAAAGTCCTAGTACGCCAAAAAAAACAATATGTCCAAGCTTATGCAGCACGAAATCAGGATATAAGCTGATCTGATAAGAAAAAAATCCGCTGGTACCAAACTGCAATACATGCTGCGCAATAAATTGCCGCCATTTTGCAGGTAGCCAAGCATCACTTGCCAAATGTAAATCCGGAATATTTGAAAAACACGAAATAACTAACATCCATAAAATAGCCGGCAGCCATACTAAAAGCCTTTTCTGCATTATACACCATCCCTACAATTGGCCGCGTGGCTCCTATCTCTTGGTTCATAGCCCATAGCCAAACTCTTTAAAAAATTCAACCACGATACGACGAATTCCTTCTAATTCATAATAAACAGTCTGCCCATCCTTAGCAAGTATTCTGTAACCTAATGGTTTCCACTTTCGCCATTCTGCCCGCCGCTTCATCGGCTCAGTAGAAGCAAGACGTATGAAAAGCCTATTATCTAGATTCAACATCTATCACCTCATCAAGCTGTCATTGGGCGATACTCCTTTACTGTATTATAGCAACTCCAGCACTAAAATAAAACACCACGAGCCAGCAGCTATATGCTGCTGGCTCGTTAAAAATAAATTTTATACGCTTGAATTCTAGCCTAAACCCTACCATACACATCGTCAAATCTTACGATATCATCTTCCTCAAGATACTTGCCGTTTTGTACTTCGATTATCTCTAAAGGAATACGTCCGGGATTCTCCAGACAATGTTTGGTTGACATAGGAATAAAAACGCTCTCATTTTCATGCACAAACTTTTCTTCCTCACCTAACGTAACTTTAGCCGTACCGCCGCTGACAATCCAGTGTTCACTGCGGTGATAATGCATTTGCAGGCTAAGTCGCTGTCCCGGATTCACCGTTATTTTCTTGAGCTTGTAGCCCTTACCCTCGCCTAATACGGTATAGCTTCCCCATGGGCGATACATAGTAGTATGCTCATCGGCTTCTCGCCTGCCGCGTTTTTTCAGCTCTTCTACCAGCTTCTTGACTTTCTGAGACTCTCCTTTTTTAGCGACAACAATGACATCATCTGTTTCCACAACCAGCAAATCATCTAGACCAATTCCCGCCAGCAGCCGTGCTCGACCAATCATCAAAGTATTACTGCAATCTAAGGTAATACAATCACCTTTTATGGCATTGCCTTGATCATCTTTGCCCATGACATCATAGAGTGCATCCCACGAGCC
>JAJFUN010000087.1 GCA_021372375.1 Pelosinus sp.
TATTGACTTAGAATATATTTTAAAAGATGGTTTCAAAGGAACAAAATGCGTTGAATCAGGTGGCCCGGAACCTGGTGTTGGCTGCGCTGGACGCGGCATTATTACTTCGATTAATTTACTCGAATCACTAGGCGCCTATACGCCTGATTTAGATTATGTTTTTTATGACGTACTAGGTGATGTTGTCTGCGGTGGTTTTGCTATGCCGATTCGGGAAGGTAAAGCCCAGGAAATTTATATTGTTGCATCAGGTGAATTGATGGCACTCTATGCCGCCAACAATATTTCCAAAGGTATTCAAAAGTATGCAACAACTGGTACAGTACGCTTAGGCGGTATTATTTGCAACAGCCGTATGGTAGATCGGGAACTAGATTTGCTTGAAGCGTTTGCTAGTGAATTAGGCTCACAGCTTATTCATTTTGTCCCGCGTGATAATGTGGTGCAGCGCGCAGAAATCAACAAAAAGACGGTAATTGATTATGATCCGAAGGAAAATCAATCAGATGAATACAGAAAATTAGCCATGAAAATTAATCAAAACAAAAAATTTGTTATTCCTAAGCCGATGACGCAAGATCGTTTGGAAGAACTGATGATGGAATTCGGGATTATGGGTTAACGCAAAACTAAAAAAAAGGGGTAGATGACTGATGTTATTAGTGAGAGCGATCATTAGACCGGAAAAAAGAGATGAAGTGCTGTACGAACTATCAAGCGCCGGCTTTCATGCCGCGACTGTGGTCGATGTTGTCGGACGCGGCAAACAAAAAGGCATTAAAGTTGGCGGCATAGTCTATGATGAAATTCCTAAAATCATGATTATGATGGCAGTACGTGATGAAGATAAAAATGATGTAATCAGTGTAATCTTACGGGTAGCAAAAACCGGGCCTAGCGGCTCTTTTGGCGATGGTAAAGTTTTTATAACGCCCATTGAAGAAGCGTATACCGTTTCTACCGGTAAAAAAGGTTTATAAGGAGGGACTGGCATGAAAGAAATCATTGCCATAGTTCGTATGAATAAGACGGGCGCAACCAAAAAGGCGCTAATTGAGTCCGGGGCTGCTGGTTTTACTGCTAACAAAGTATTTGGCAGGGGCACATTAGTAAAAGATGACGCGAAGGTTGCGGTCAGAAAACAAGAACTAATGTCCTTGGCGAGTGAGGAAGACAAAGAAACGACAGAACTGATGATTGACAGTTTTGTAAGTGGGGCAAGTCTTTTTCCGATGCGTCTCTTTAACATTATTGCGCTTGATGAAGATGTAGACAAAATTGTGGATGCCATTATAAAAGTCAACAAAACCAACTATAACATAGGGGATGGCAAAATATTTGTATTGCCGATTGCGGATTTGGTTCGTGTACGGACAGGGGAGTCCGGGGAAGCGGCTATGTAACAAGTAAAGGAGGGAACAGACATGGCGATTACCGAGAAAGAGTTAGAAGAATTATTTGAAAAAATGCCGAAAAAAATGGAGAAAAATCGGCGTAAACATATCATGATCAAAAATGGCGAGCTCGAAAGCCAGGCAATAGAGGCCAATACGCGCACCGTTCCCGGTGTTATTACCAATCGCGGCTGCGCCTATGCCGGCTGTAAAGGCGTGGTATTAGGTCCGATTAAAGATATGATTCATATTACACATGGACCCATTGGCTGCGCATTTTATACCTGGGGGGCCCGCCGTAATAAAGCTAAAACGGAAGAGAATGTAAAGAACTTCATGAATTACGCATTTTCTACCAATATGCAGGAAAAGGATATTGTGTTTGGCGGCGAAAAGAAGCTGGCAGCCATGATTGATGAAGTAGTAGATATGTTTCATCCAAATGCTATTACTATCTCCGCTACCTGTCCGGTCGGCCTCATTGGTGATGATATTAATGCCGTGGCCAAAGCGGCGCAGGAACGACATGGCATTCAGGTTTTGGCGTTTAGCTGTGAAGGCTATAAAGGGGTCAGCCAATCGGCAGGACATCATATTGCTAATAATAATCTCATGGCTAATGTTATTGGCACCGGCGACATGGAAAAGGCGCCTGGCAAATATTCCATTAATATTTTAGGCGAATATAATATTGGCGGAGATAGCTGGGAAATTGAACGGTTTTTAAAAGAAATCGGCTACAATATTGTGTGTGTCATGACAGGCGACGGCGCCTGGGAACATATTCGCAATGCCCATGTGGCTGATTTGAATTTAGTACAGTGCCACAGATCGATAAATTATATCGCGGAAAAAATTCAAACAAAATATGGTACTCCTTGGCTCAAAGTAAACTTCGTAGGCGTTCAGTCTACCATTAAGTCCCTTAGGGATATGGCTACTTATTTTGATGATCCGGAATTAACCAAAAAGACGGAAGAAGTCATTGAACGGGAGCTCGCCAGGGTTCAACCGGTAATTGATCAGTATGCCAAAATTTGCAATAACAAAACCGCCTTTTGTTTTGTCGGCGGCTCGCGCGGTCATCATTATCAAGGCCTATTTCGGGAACTGGGGATTGAAACCGTGCTGGCCGGATATGAATTTGCCCATCGCGACGATTATGAAGGCCGTGAGGTCATTCCTGATATCAAAACAGATGCCGACAGCAAAAACATTCCGGACTTTCAGGTAGAGCCAGATCCGTCGCGGTTTCATTTAAGAATGTCACCAGAAAAAATGGAAGAACTTAAACAGAAAATTCCTTTGGGTGATTATGCCGGGATGAATCTAGAAATGAAAGACGGCGATTTGATTGTTGACGATTTGAATCATTTTGAAACCGAAGAGTTTATTAAATTATTGCAGCCCGATATTTTTGCCTCCGGGATTAAAGATAAATATGTTGTGCAAAAAATGGGCATTCCGGCCAAACAACTTCATTCATATGATTATAGCGGTCCTTATGCCGGTTTTAACGGCGCCGTAAATTTTGCACGTGATGTAAGTATGGCTTTTGCCTCACCAACCTGGAACTATATTACTCCCCCATGGAAGACAGCACCACTCTTGGAAGGCGAATTTGGGGAAGGAGGGAAAGCATAATGCTTGATTATACACCAAAAGAAATAAAAAAACGTTCCAGCGGCACAGTAATTAATCCGGCCAAAACCTGCCAGCCCATTGGCGCTATGTACGCAGCGCTTGGCATACACGGCTGTCTGCCGCATAGTCACGGCTCACAAGGCTGCTGCAGTTTTCATCGGATGCACTTAACACGTCATTTTCGTGATCCGATTATGGCTTCGACCAGTAGTTTTACCGAAGGCGCTTCGGTGTTTGGCGGCGGCGCGAATTTAAAGACAGCCATCAAAAATGTATTTACCTTATATAATCCGGATGTTATGGCCATCCATACTACTTGTCTTTCGGAAACAATTGGTGATGACATTCCGGCTACCATTCGGCAAGCAGAAATTCCCGAGGGTAAAATTGTTTTCCATGCTAACACGCCAAGTTATCAAGGTTCTCATATAACCGGATTTTCTAATATGACCAAAGCCATGGTAACTTATTTTTCTGAAAAGACGACAGAGCAGCCGAAAGAACAGACTAATTTAATTCCAGGATTTGTCAATCCAGGCGATATGCGCGAATTAAAGAGGATTTTTGAAGCGATGGGGCTTACCTACATTATGTTTCCTGATACTTCAGGGGTTGTTGATTCACCGATGACCGGAAAGTTTGAAATGTATCCTAAAGGCGGGGTTACCATTGACCAGCTAAAAGATACCGGGAATTCAAAAATCACCTTGTCGCTTGGCCGGTTTTCCTCAGAAGCGGCAGCTGAAGCCCTGAAAAAGAAATGTAAAGTCCCCTTTATTTCCCTAAAAACGCCGATTGGGATTAAAGCAACCGATGACATGCTTATGGCGCTAAGAGGCAGTTTTGCCGCTGAAGTACCTTATGAACTGGAAGAAGAACGCGGCCAGCTGGTTGATGTGATGACAGATGCACATTTTCATTTTCACAATAAAAAAGTAGCCATCTTCGGCGACCCGGATATTGTCGCAGGCCTCACTGAATTTGTGCTAAGTTTGGGCATGAAGCCTATTCATATACTCACAGGAACGCCAGGCGGTGCGCTGGGCTCTAAAATGTATAGTTTTGAAGATGAAATTAATGACATGCTACAGTCTGCGGGCATAACAGCCAATGTAAAAGCTGACAGCGATTTACTTGAACTGCATCAGTGGATTAAAAACCAGCCGGTAGATTTACTGATTGGCAATACTTATGGTAAATATATTGCCAAAGCAGAGGATATTCCCTTTGTGAGAGTTGGTTTTCCCATCTTAGACCGGGCTATTCATTCCTATATGCCGATTGTAGGTTATCGCGGTGCGATGCGCTTATTAGAAATGATTGATAATGCACTCTTGGATCGTGCTGACCGGGATGCTGCAGATGAAGATTTTGAGTTAGTAATGTAAGGTTACACTAAAGATTTGTTAGTCATGGTATAAATATTTATACCATGACGAAATCTTTAGGAAAAAAGTGGCAGAGAGGTGTGATACTATGAATGCCGAGCTGAGCGCGATAGAGCTATCCATAAAAGAACGGGAAGATTTTATTGCAACCAAAGGAAAACAAAAAAAACAGCTGAGATGTGATGCTGAAAGCATTGCTGGCTGTGTAAGTCAGCGCGCTTGTGTATTTTGCGGCGCCAGGGTTGTTTTAAACCCCATCACAGATGCCATTCATTTAATTCATGGGCCGATTGGCTGTGCCAGTTATACCTGGGATATCCGCGGCAGTCTTTCTAGCGGTACAGAATTATACCGGAACAGTTTTTCTACAGATTTAAAGGAGCAGGATGTAATCTTTGGCGGCGAAAAAAAGCTGGCAAGGGCCATTGATGAGCTGGTAGCAGCGTATCACGCCAAGCTTATTTTTGTATATTCCACCTGCATTGTCGGTGTAATCGGCGATGATATTGAGGCGGTATGCAGAGCTGCTATGGTGCGTCATCATATTAAAGTTATTCCGGTACAGTCAAGCGGGTTTATCGGTAATAAGTCTGCTGGCTACCGGGCTGCCTGCGATTCGCTGCTAAGTCTTATTCATACCGAAAAGAAAATCAGTAAAAAGCCAAAGTCAGTTAATTATTTAGGCGATTTTAATCTTGCGGGTGAAGCCTGGATTATTCGTGATTATTTAGCGCGAATTGGCGTTACCGTGAGTACCGTATTTACAGGTGATGCAAGCTATGAAGAGCTGAAAACAGCGCCGGCAGCGTCGCTGAATATCATTCAATGCGCTGGTTCGATGGCGTATTTAGCCAAGCAAATGGAGGAATTATATCATATTCCTTATCTTAGGATTTCTTTTCTCGGCATCGAGGATACGGCTGTGACGCTAAGAAATATTGCTGAGTACTTTGAAGATCCGGA
This sequence comes from Pelosinus sp., assembly GCA_021372375.1. Classification (GTDB taxonomy): domain Bacteria; phylum Bacillota; class Negativicutes; order Propionisporales; family Propionisporaceae; genus JAJFUN01. The sequence goes on from JAJFUN010000087.1 coordinate 5,390, forward strand.
AATGCAGCAAAAGGTAGAAATACTGATTGAAGAAGAAAGCCGTAAGGTAACAGATGAACTTTCTTTTTACCGTAAAAAGCTGGAGGGCAAGAAAGCGGCAGTTTATGTCGGCGGCGGCTTTAAAGCCATTTCCCTCATTAAACAGTTTCGTGAAATCGGTATGGAGGTAGTCATGGTGGGTACGCAGACAGGTCAGCCGGATGATTATGACACAATTAATGGCCTAGTTACCGAGGGCACAGTTGTTTTGGATGATGCCAATCCGGCCGAATTAGAAAAGTTTATGATTGAACAGGGCGCAAATTTGCTGGTAGGCGGTGTCAAGGAGCGGCCGCTGGCGTATAAACTGGGCGTAGCCTTTGTCGACCATAACCATGAACGCAAACATCCTTTAAGCGGGTTTGTTGGTGCAGTAAATTTTGCCAGAGAAGTGTATTCTACCGTTTGTTCGCCTGTTTGGCGCAGTATCCAAATGAAAACGCCATGGGGAGAGTGATGAGCATGAGCCGGAAAATAGAGGGTGTAAAAAATGTTAATGAAAATCCTTGCAATATGTGTATGCCCATGGGCGGAATTTTAGCTTTAAAGGGGATCGAACAGACCATGGTCGTCCTGCATGGTTCGCAGGGCTGCAGCACTTATATGCGCCGCCATATTTCTCAGCACTTTAATGAACCGATAGATGTAGGCTCTTCTTCGCTAAATGAAAAGGGAACTATTTACGGCGGGGAAAAAAATCTTAAACAGGCCTTTAATAATATTCTACGAGTGTATCATCCCCAAATGATTGGGGTACTGACTACCTGTTTAGCCGAAACCATTGGCGAAGATGTTGAGCGCATAGCGGCTGAGTATTTGCGCGAAAACAAGCTGAATTATCCAATCGTAACAGCGCCCACGCCAGGTTATGGCGGAAGTCATGCCGAAGGCTATTTTTTTACAGTCAGGCGCATTGTCGAAGGGCTCGCGAAAAAAGCGGAAAAAAACTATAAAATTAATATTTTTGTTTCGAATATTAGTCCGGCCGATATCCGCGAAATTAAGCGTATTTTAGATTTAATGCAGGTGCGGTATACCTTATGCCCTGATTTTTCTGATACCCTGGATCGTCCTTATGTAAGACCATATACCAAAATCCCCGAGGGCGGCACCAAGCTTGCTGATATCGCAGAAATGTCCGGTGCACTGGCAACTGTGCAAATGGGGATGACTGTGGATGAGAGCATTTCACCAGGCGAATATCTGCGCGAGGAATTTGGCGTGCCGCTTTATACTATTCCTATTCCTATCGGCCTTGAAAATACCGACATTTTTATTAAGCTGCTGCAGGAGCTGACAGGCGGCGTTATTCCTCTAAGCTTACAAAATGAACGGGGCCGGCTGGTTGATGCCATGATTGATTCACATAAATACAATTTTGAAGGGCGGAGTGCTATCTTTGGTGAACCCGAACTGGTGTATGCGTTAGCGGGGGCATGCATAGAAAATGGAATTATGCCGCTGGTAGTGGCAACAGGCAGCAAAAATTCAACGCTTTGTACCTTGGTACAAGATCTTTCGGCCGAAAAAGGTCTTGATTTTATACCGGAAATTGTAACAGAAAGTGATTTTAAAGAGATTCGTGGACTAAGTGTAGCAAAAGGGGTCAATGTTGCTATTGGCCATTCCGATGGTCACTATCTAGAAGAACAAGAAAATATACCCTTAGTGCGCCTTGGTTTTCCAATTCATGACAGAATCGGCGGCCAAAGAATCCTGTCTGTAGGCTATACCGGCACGGCGATGTTTTTAGATAGAGTAACCAACACGCTACTCGCCGCCAAGCAAAAGAGCTATCGGCAAACAATGTATAATAAATTTTATCGTGGAAAAGAGAAAAGTGAGGTGGCAAAATATGAGTTGCTCAGGGTGTAAAGGAAACCCGGAAATTGGAAATCATTTAGTACAAACAAATCGGCATCCTTGCTATAGTGCAGATGCCCATCATAAATATGCGAGAATGCACTTACCGGTAGCGCCGATGTGCAATATCAGCTGCAATTACTGTAATCGCAAATTTGACTGTGTTAACGAAAGCAGGCCTGGTGTCACAAGTGAAATATTATCGCCGGAGGAAGCACTGCAGAAATTTCACAAAGTTAAAGCCGCAATCCCTAATCTCAGTGTAATAGGGATTGCCGGGCCTGGCGATGCGCTGGCAAATTGGCCGAAAACCAGAGAGGCAATTGTGCGCATTAAAGCTGAAGATGACAGCATGATTTTTTGTTTATCGACAAATGGCCTCTTGCTGCCGGACTACATGGAAGAAATCGTCGAACTTGATGTAAAACATGTAACCGTAACCATGAATTGCCTGGATGCCGCCATCGGCGCCAAAATTTATAAACATATTTATTATCGGGAGAAAAAGTATGTGGGCGAGGAAGCCGCGCGGATTCTCCTTGAAAATCAGCTAAAGGGAATTACATGGCTTGCTCAAAAGGGCGTACTTGTCAAAGTAAATATGGTTATGATTAAAGGTATTAATGATCATCATATTCCGGCAGTTGCGAAAAGGGTGAAAGCAGCGGGCGCTTTTATTGCAAATATTATGCCGCTGATTCCAGCCTCAGGCAGTGTATTTCAAGACTATCCGCAGACCAGCATGAAAGAAATTCAGGATATGAGAAACCTTTGTGAAGTGGATATTAAGCAAATGAAGCATTGCCGGCAGTGCCGGGCTGATGCTATTGGCATGCTTGATTATGATAGATCCGAGGAATTTCGGATGCATGAAGAGCCGGATAAATTAGCCGAAGCCAGTTGTCAGCTGCCCAAACACTATACGGTTGCGGTAACTTCCAAGCACGGCAAGCTAGTGGATCAGCATTTTGGGCATGCATCTGAATTTTTAATCTATCAATATATTAATCATAAATTTATTTTGGCCGAAGCCCGTTCTGTTGATAAATATTGTAATGGTATAACTGAGTGTGATGACGACGCCGAGGAAAAGCAGGCAGTAATTGAAGCTATCGCTGACTGTGATGCTGTGCTTACCATGCGTATCGGGCGCGTACCGCAGAAAAAGCTGATAAATAAAGGCGTTTTGGTGTTAGAATACTGTTCTACAGTTGAGTCGGGACTTAGTTATGCGCTTACGCAGCTAGCCATGAAAGAAGCCATTTAATAAGGAGGAAACATCATGAATAAGCCCAAAAAACACATATTGGTCTGTACTAGTTCGCGGATGACCGGGCAACAAAAGGGGTATTGCCATACCAAAGAAGGTGTTCAAATTGTGGCAAATTTCCTCGACGAGATTGAGGAGCGGGGGCTTGGGGATGAGGTCTTTGTATCGAATACCGGCTGTTTTGGCCTTTGCGAACAAGGACCAATCGTTGTAGTATACCCGGATAATATATGGTATGGAAAAGTTTCACCAGACGACGTAGAAAAGATTATGGATCAGCACATTGAAGGCGGTAAGACAGTAAAAGAGCTGGAAATATAAGCGGGAGGTGGACTTCATGCTGCGGGAAATAGCGGTATTGTTAAATAAAGCGGGCCAAACGATTAAAATGGGTGAAGAAGGAAAAATAGTGGTCTATCACCAGGAATGCGGTGTGTGGCAGATATGTAGAGAGCAGTCTTATGATATAAGTCATGCTTCGCTGGGGCAAATACGTAATAATATGCGCGAGCTCTTGATTTTTATGGATGGCTGCAAGGTCTTTGCTGCTGAAAGTGTTACAGGGGTATATTATTATGAGCTAGAGAAGGCAGAAGTTAATGTATGGGAGATTTCTGGAAAGCCAGCAGAATTTCTCGACTATATTATAGAGCACGAAGAACTAGAAGCCGACCATTCTGACCCTAAACCAATTGCTGTGCCTGTGCCAGAGGAAATTGCTGATGGCCGCTACTTTGTCTCAATTAAAGATATTCAAGAAAGCAATACAAGTATTACTTCCAAACAAGTTCTGCTGCCGTTTTTGCAGCGGGGTACATTTTATTCCTTAGAAATTTTATGCAGCCATATTCCGCCGTGGTTAGAAAACCAATTACTGCTGGGAAGGCTGGAAAGCGAAGTAACAAAACTTAGTAATAAGGAAGTAAAAGTTGTAATTATGAAAGCTTGCTGTTCATAAAAAAACGCTAGGCGTTTTTTAGATTATAAGAATAACGAAACTATAATCCTGACAATGTGGTCTGGCTGCATGGATAGGATTTTTTTGCTTTTATAGGGGGGAGGCCATGTGTACTTCGATTAGCTGGGTTGATTATACACTTAATGAAGCAATAAAAAAGGCGGTATCTTGGTCTCAGCTTGCTATGATTGTACGTTATCTAGCACAAATAGGTGTTTATACAGGCGATGTTTGGTTAAATGACTGGAATTATTATCTAGAGCACAATAGCTCTGACCAGGACACTACCCTTTTGTCTTATATAAAAAATGGTTGGCGCATTAAGATTTTTGCAGGCCGGGGTGAAACTGAGGCGGCTATTGCGAGCGGCTTTTCCAGCATAATTCTGTCTTGGCAGTATAGCCCCTGGCAATCTGAAAAGATGCTGGAAAGAGAACTAAAGGCGCTAAGCGGGAAAAAGATATATCTTTCGTTTCTAGATGCCGGTGAATATACAAAAGATGATTGGCGGCGCCTTTGGCCGCTGCTGCAGAAGTATCATGTTAAGGGGCTCTTGTATAGTGATGGTAGAAGCAGTATGGATGCTTTGGGTACGTATAATAAGCTTACTGAAATACAAAAGTCTGCAGTACTGCCAATCGAGTTTCATGGGCATAATGCGTATGGTTTAGCGACAGCTAATGCGCTGTCAGCGCTACGGGCAGGTATTTCGCGAATTACAGGCAGTGTAGGGGGTATAGGGAGTCATACGCCTTTAGAAGAAATCTGGATGGTTAGTAAATATTTTTTAGGCTGCAAGGTGCTGCCCAATCACTTTGCGGACTATTGCCGCAAGATTTTAATTTGCTTGGGAGTTATGATTCCCGGCAATAAAGCCATTATTGGCAGTGAGATTTTTTCGCATGAGTCAGGCATCCATGTGGATGGAATAACAAAAAATCCACAGCTTTATGAAGCATTTTCGCCCCAAGAAGTAGGCCTTACGCGTAAGCTGGTGATCGGCAAACATTCCGGCAGCGCTGCACTTCGTTATAAACTTCAGGAATGGAAGCTGGGGTTAAGTACCGAGCAGTCTAAAAGACTCCTAAAGGAGGTACGGGAAATGGCGACAGTGCAAAAGACGGCTATTTCGGATTACCAGTTAAAAAAGCTGTATTTCAAAACCGTAAGTGAGGTGTAGAATATGCTTGAATTGGTGGATACTACGCTCCGTGACGGAGAGCAGGCAGCAGGTATCGTCTTTTCCCCAGACGAGAAATTAGAAATTGCTAAAAGGTTATCTGCCGCAGGTATACCCTGGATTGAAGCCGGAACTCCGGCAATGGGGCAGGCGGAACAAGCGGCAATAAAAGAAATGCATGGGGCGGGGCTAACGAGTAAAATTGTAACCTGGAATCGAGCGGTAGAAGGGGATATTTTGGCTTCAATAGCCGCTGAAAGTTCTTTTTTGCATATATCTATCCCGGTTTCTGACCTTCATATTACGGAAAAATTGAAAAAAAGCCGAGAATGGGTCATTAAAGAAATGCGTGCTGCCATTCTTTTGGCTAAAAGCTTTGGCTGCACTGTTTTCTTGGGGGCGGAAGATGCCTCGCGTGCGGATACAGAGTTTTTTCTCAAAGTAACAGATATTGCCGAGAAGGCGGGGGCGGTGCGCGTTCGCTATGCTGATACCGTTGGTTGCCTAGAGCCTTTAGCTGCTCAAAAGATTATTTCGAGGCTTACTGCCAAGAGTTCGCTGCCCATTGAGTTTCATGGGCATAACGATTTTGGGATGGCTGTGGCCAACAGTTTGGCTGCAGCTGAGGGCGGCGCACAATTTATCAGCGGTACAATAGCAGGCATCGGTGAACGCGCAGGCAATGCAGCGCTGGAAAAAGTACTTAAAGCCCTGACAGAATTAAGCGCATATCAGACCAGGATTAAGCTGGAACACTTGAAGGAAACCGCTAAGTACGTAAATATGTTAGTGGGAAGCTAGTAAACGTGGCCAACAAAATTTGCGGCTAACGTACGTCATAGAATATATGTGGGGGTATTTTTATGGAAAAGAACATAGTAAAATTAACCGTGATTTTTATCTTGTGCCTAGGACTATTGGTGTTTGGCGGCTGTGGCATTCAAAGCCAAAAAACTGAAAGTAAGACTGCTACTGCCGAAAAGTGCGAAATCTATATTTCCGCTGCGGCCAGCTTGACAGATGCCCTGAAAGAAATTGGGGGGGAATATGAAAAGGCCAATCCTAACGTAAAAATCAATTATAACTTTGGCAGTTCAGGCGCGCTGGCGGCGCAAATTGAACAAGGTGCACCTGCTGACGTATTTATTTCCGCGGCGCCCAAACAAATGAATGATTTAGACAAGAAAGCGCTCCTCTTAACAGACACGCGGATAAATCTACTGGAAAATAAAGTGGTTGTTATTGCACCAAAAGACAGCAAGCTGGAATTAGCGTCATTTGAAGACATTGCCAGCGATAAGGTCCGAAAAATTGCCTTAGGCGAACCTAAAGGCGTGCCGGTGGGGCAGTATTCAGAAGAAATCTTTACTTCGCTCAATATTTTAGCCAAAGCCAAAGCAAAGGCTGCGTATGCTTCCGATGTCCGTCAGGTACTAAGCTGGGTGGAAAAAGGAGAAGTGGACTTAGGGCTTGTCTATGCCACCGATGCGGCAGTTTCGAAAGCCGTTAAGGTACTGCTTGAGGCGCCGGTAGGCAGCCATAAACCGGTCATTTATCCGGTTGCTGTACTAAAAAGCGCCAAGCATGAAAAGGAAGCCAAAGCTTTTGCCTCTTTTCTGCAAGCAGCCGAAAGTAAAACAGTCTTTGAAAAGTATGGCTTTAAAGTAAATTAACAAGGTGGAGGAAAAATGGATTTATCGCCGTTATATATATCAATTAAGACAGCTAGTTTGGCAACTGCTATTACCTTTTTTCTTGGCCTTTATGCAGCCCGGTTTGTTAATCGGCAACAGCGGTGGCAGGGAATTATTGATGGAGTTCTTACGTTACCGCTTGTTTTGCCGCCCACGGTTGTCGGCTTTTTTTTATTACTTGTATTGGGACGAAATAGTCTCGCAGGTAAATTGCTGGAGAAAATTGATATCAATCTGGTATTCTCCTGGGAAGCTACCGTTATTGCGGCAAGCGTTGTAGCCTTTCCGCTGATGTACCGAGCGTCATGCGGCGCATTTGAACAAGTGGATGAAGACTACATTTATGCGGCCCGCACCTTGGGTATGAGCGAAGAACAGATTTTTTGGCGAATTACTATTCCGCTTTCCTGGCCGGGTATTGCCGCAGGGACAATTTTATCTTTTGCTAGAGCACTGGGCGAATTCGGCGCGACAATTATGCTGGCTGGGAATATTCCCGGTAAAACACAGACCATGTCGACGGCAATTTATTCAGCGGTGCAGGCTGGTGATGACGATACAGCCTTTTTATGGGCGTTTGTTATCATTTTATTGTCACTTGTTATTATGATTTCGCTGAACTACTGGTCAAATCGTCAGAGAAATTTAGGAGAATGGAGATAAAGGAAATGGCTTTGTCTGTTGACATTATAATGAAGCGGCAAAAGTTTTGTCTTGCTGTAAAGTTTGAAGCCAAAGAAGAAATCATGGGCGTCTTAGGGGCATCTGGCTGCGGCAAAAGCATGACCCTTAAGTGTATTGCCGGTATAGAAAAGCCGGACAGCGGTAAAATTATACTTAACGGGCGGACTTTGTTTGACGCTGCTAAGAAAATTAATTTACCGCCGCAAGAGCGTAGTGTAGGATATTTGTTTCAAAACTATGCGCTCTTTCCCCATATGACGGTAGAGGAAAACATTCTTGCCGGCATCAGGCAAAAAGACAAACAGGCGCAGCTTGCCCGGTATAGCAAGATATTTTATCTGACCGGTTTAGAAAAGCGCTATCCAAAAGAATTGTCAGGCGGACAGCAGCAGCGTGTGGCACTTGCCAGAATATTTGCTTCTGAACCGGAAATTATGATGCTTGATGAGCCCTTTTCTGCTTTGGATAGTTATCTTAAATGGCAGGTTGAACTGGAACTGGCCGATATTTTGAAAGAATATCAAAATACAGTGCTTTTTGTGTCGCACAATCGTGATGAAGTCTATCGCTTTTGCGATCGTGTTGCTGTCATATCGCAGGGCAATTTAGAATGCGTGAGTACTAAAGAAGCAGTGTTTCATAATCCCGAAACCTTAGCGGCGGCAAAACTGACTGGCTGCAAAAATCATTCGCGGATTGAGCGGCTGAGTAATGATACAGTGGAGGCGATTGATTGGGGCCTTACCCTTAGAGTGACAAATAGTATCAGCCAAGATGTTTCTTATATTGGTATCAGGGCCCATGATCTAAAGCTGGCTAATGATGAAACAGTGGAAAATACCTTTGAATTTGAAATTGTCCAGTGTATCGAAGATACGTTCAGCTTTATTTTGATGGTCAAGCATCAGAAGGCTACGCTAGGAAACAACGCTTTACTCAGAGTAGAAGTTTCAAAAGAAATTTGGCGGCAGGTAAGCTGCGACAGACAAAGAATCTATTTAACTCTGCCAGAGGAAAAGTTGTTCTTACTAAAAGCGTAAGATTATTTCATCGATTCCTGATTTAATTTGGTATATACTGTTATTAAGTAGTTACTGAAATTATTTCAAGAATAGGAGCAATGTTATGAAGAAATTCGGCGATTTGAATGCCCGTTTTTCCGGTATCCATGACCTGATGAAATTTAGGGTTACAGAAATATTGTTGATATCTACTGCGTACGATGCGTATGTTCTTGAAGAAGACGGACGGTTAACCGAGCAGATTTACCATTATTACAATGACTTAAGTATTTCTTTTATACCCAGGATTCATTGGGTTGCCAATGAAGAGGATGCATGGGAAGAATTAGAAATAAAACCCATTCATCTAATCATTACCATGCCCCGCATAAGCGATATGAGCTCATTTGAGTTTGAAACAAAAATACATAAAGCTTACCCCCATATCCCTATTGTTATGCTTTCTTATGACCGGATGACTTCAGAAATGATTGCCCGCATCCGGGCAATTTCTTGTATCGACAGGGTGTTCTACTGGTCAGGCGATAATAAGGTTCTACTAGCGATTATTAAATATATTGAAGACAAGCAAAATGTAGAGGCAGACAGTAAGCTTGGCGTGCAGGCCATCTTATTGGTGGATGATTCTCCGGCATATTACTCGCAAATTTTGCCTGCAATCTATACCGAAATTTTAAAACAGACCAGGTATCTAGTACTTCATGCCATGAATATCAAACATGGTTTGCTGAGAGTTCGCCTTAGACCGAAGATTCTTATCGCCGAAACCTATGAAGAAGCTATGGCGATTGTCGGCAAGTACCGCTACAATTTGCTGGGCATAGTTTCTGATGTGAGGTTCCCCAAAGGCGGAGTGCTAGATCCTTTGGCTGGTTTTGAACTGAGCAAAATAGTGCAGGAGATAATCCCTGACGTGCTTTTTTTATTACAGTCTGAGGAAATTGAAAATGCCGCAAAGGCCAAAGCATTACATTTGGATTTTATCAATAAAAATTCGCCTAACCTCCTCTATAATTTGCGCACTTACATTCTGGAAAACTACGGTTTCGGTGCTTTTGTGTTTAAATATCCTGATGGCAGAGTTATAGATGAAGCAACTGATATTACAAGCCTTGAAAGAATAATCCGTGATTTGCCGGCTGAGAGCCTGTACTATCATGCGACTAAAAATCACTTTTCACGTTGGCTGCGTGCTCGCGCCGAAGTTGAAGTGGCGGATAAACTAAGATTTGTGGATGTAGAAGAAAGGTTCAGTGATGCAGATATTCAAGATATCCGCGAATATATCTTAAAAGTGTTAAATGATTATTTTCAAAAATATCAATTCGGGTTGGTGCTTGATTTTGAGGGCCTGGCAAAAAAAGATAGAGAGAATGCCTTTATTAAACTGGGGACAGGTTCCTTGGGTGGGAAGGCCAGAGGGGTTGTCTTTATGAAGGGCATGATTACCAAAGCCCTGCTGGAAGACGCATACGAAGATATGAAAGTCAAGGTGCCGCGTTCCTTTGTCATTGGCAGTGATATATTTGATAAATTTATTGAAGAGAATGAACTTTCTTCCTTTCTTGCTGCCAGCCCAAGCGAAGCTGAGATTGCGCAAAAATTTACACAGTGCCCTTTGCCAGCTGCTGTTAAAGAAAACCTCAGTGTCCTGACTCAATATATAAAATGTCCGCTTGCGGTTCGTTCGTCAAGCATTTTGGAGGATTCGAGAATACTGCCTTTTGCAGGAATTTATAATACCTATGTGGTGCCAAACTGTCACGAAAATCTTGGAATTCGTCTTAAGCAGCTTGAGGATGCGGTTAAGTTAGTTTATGCTTCAGTATTTTATGCAGCTCCGATGCAATATGCCAAGAATTCAGACATTTGGCTGGAAGAAGAAAAAATGGCGGTCCTGATTCAGGAACTGGTGGGAGAACGTTATGGTGATTACTATTATCCAGCAATTTCCGGCGTGGCTCAGTCCTATAACTTTTATCCGTATGATCCGCTCAAGCCCGAAGATGGAACAGTAAGTCTGGCACTTGGTTTAGGCAAGACAATTGTTGAAGGTGAGCAGGTTTATCGGTTTTCCCCGGCTTATCCCAAACTCAACCCTCTTGTTTCAAGTCCGCAGGAATATCTGGCAAAATCGCAGCATGAGTTTTATGCGATAAATTTAAAGGATTCGGCTGACATTACGCTTCGTGCCGATGAAAACTATATTTATAAGAAGCTCTCAAATTCTCAGGCGCAGAAAGATGAATCACTCGAGTATATTGGCAGCACCTATTCTATCGAAAATGACTGCATCTATGACAATGTAAATTATGCTGGACCCAAACTGGTGACGTTTGCGCCCATCCTCAAATATAATAGGCTGCCTCTGAATACCATTATTAAAGACTTGCTGAGGCTCGGCAAAGAATCCTTTGGCACCGATGTTGAAATCGAATTTGCTGTTAATATTCCACAGGATAAAAACAAGCCTAAGGAGTTCAATTTCCTCCAGATCAGGCCGATGGTGGTTGGCCGAGAAGCTTATGAGGTTAGGCTGGATGAACCGGAGGAGTCCTGGTGTTTTAGTGAACGCACAATTGGCAACGGCTTCTATCAAAATATTTACGATATTATTTTTGTAGATCCAGAGACATTTAAATTAGAGGACAGCGTGCAAATAGCCAGTGAAATTGCTGAGCTCAATAATCTTCTGCGCAAGGAAGGACGCAGGTGCATTCTCATTGGCTTTGGAAGAATGGGAACAGCAGATCGATGGTTAGGCATTCCTTTGAGATGGGAGCAAATGTCTCAGGCGATGATCATTGTAGAAGTCGATCTTAAAAACCTTCATCCAGAACCTTCACTTGGCAGTCATTTTTTTCATAATCTGACCGCCACTCATATGGGATATTTCCACATTCAATATGATAATCAAGCTACCGGAATGCTTGACTGGCAGTGGCTGCTCGATCAGCCTGTCCTGCAGCAAACAAAATATGTCAAGCTAGTTCGGCGGCAGACTGCATTCAAAGCTAAAATTGACGGTAGAAGTTTTAAGGGTATTATTTATAAATAAAAATGAGAGTGAAAATTCAGTTGAATGCATGTATACAAAATACATGAGCGAGGTGTATAATAAAAGTAACCAAACTCGACAATTTTCACTCAAAAACATATGGAGGGGGACTGGGACATGACTACAAATGCTAAAAAGTATTGTGATCAACTTTATCACCGTGTTGTTGAACGAAATGCAAACGAACCGGAATTTCACCAAACAGTTCAGGAAGTGCTTGGATCTTTGGTTCCTGTTCTTGAGAAAAATCCCGAGTATATTGAACTGGGAATTGTTGAGAGAATGGTGGAGCCAGAGCGCCAATTTATATTCCGTGTACCGTGGATGGATGATGCTGGCCGAGTAAGAGTCAACCGCGGATTTAGGGTTCAATTCAATAGTGCCATTGGACCTTACAAGGGGGGCCTTAGATTCCACCCGTCCGTCAATCTTAGCATTATCAAGTTTCTCGGTTTTGAACAAACCTTCAAGAATTCACTTACCAGTTTACCGATGGGCGGCGGTAAAGGCGGTTCTGATTTTGATCCTAAAGGCAAGTCAGATGCAGAAGTTATGCGATTTTGCCAGAGCTTTATGACAGAGCTGTATCGATATATCGGACCTGACACAGATGTTCCGGCAGGTGATCTTGGCGTCGGCGGCAGGGAAATCGGCTACCTGTTTGGACAATATAAGAGAATAAGAGGCAATTATGAAAATGGCGTTTTAACTGGAAAAGGCATTTCTTTTGGCGGCAGCTTGGCCCGCCCGGAAGCTACGGGTTTCGGCATCGCTTATTTCTGCCAGGAAATGCTCAAATCCAAAGGCACGTCTTTTGTTGATAAAACGGTGGCAATATCCGGTTTTGGCAATGTTACGTGGGGCACGGTAAAAAAGGTTACTGAACTGGGCGGCAAGGTTGTTACCCTTTCAGGTCCTGACGGATATGTGTACGATCCTGACGGCGTTAGTGGCGAAAAAATTGAATATCTGCTCGAAATGAGAGCGTCCTGCCGTGACCAAGTTAAAGATTATGCTGATAAATATGGCGTTCAGTTCTACCCAGGTGAAAAGCCTTGGGGGGTTAAAGTTGACGTTGTTATTCCTTGTGCTACGCAAAATGAAATTCTTATTGACGATGCCAAAAAGATTGTCGCAAGTGGCATCAAATTTGTTTGTGAGGGAGCAAATATGCCGACTACTAATGCTGCAATTGAATACTTCCTGGAAAACGGCGTATATCTTGGACCGTCCAAAGCTGCTAATGCCGGCGGCGTGAGCGTTTCGGGCCTCGAAATGGCTCAAAACAGCATGCGGATAGCTTGGTCTTTTAACGAAGTGGATGCTAAACTAAAAACTATTATGCTGAATATCTATAAAAACGCCAGTAAAGCGGCTGAAGCTTATGGCTATAAGGACAACTTGGTTATTGGTGCAAACATTGCTGGCTTTATTAAAGTCGCTGAAGCAATGAAAGCGCAAGGACTGGTATAATTATTTATTCAGTAAGTTTATCATTCCGGGAAATTAAACGTCGTTACCAATTGACTAGATATGTCAAGGTAACGACGTTTTTTGTGTTTCTCGCAGCATTGTCATAATATTGTCATAGATGGCTGCTATACTTTCAGACATAGACAAATTCTATATAAAAAAGGAGCCTATAAAACTATGAAAACATTAAATAAAAAAATAGCTGTTGGTTTATTACTTGGATCTCTGTGTGCTTTGTCCGTTGGGACTGCCGTATTTGCAAGTTCGCAAAACAATCAAGATGGTACTCCATCTGCCATGTGTCAGGATTTCAGAAGTGATAAGGGAGAGCATCAAAGACCACATCCAATGATGGAAGCTGCCAAAGAAAAATTAGATAAGCTTGTAAAAGATGGTGCCATTTCCGAAGAGCAAAAAAGTAAACTGGTTGCCTTTTTTAATCAAAAAGGCACAGAAATGAAAGCCAATATGGAAAAAATGAAAGGTATGAGTCAAGAAGAACGCCAGGCTTACTTCCAGCAAATGCGTAACCAACATCCAGACTTCGTCGGTGAAATAAAAAATGCGGCTGGCTTAACAGATGACCAAGCCAAATCGGTACTAGAGGCATTGCGGCCAAAGCATCATCAAATGAATCCTGAAAAGCTAGCTCAGAGTTTAAGCAAGCTGGTAAGTGACAGCACCATTAGTCAAGATCAGGCTGACAGCGTTGTCAACTTCTTCAAAGCCAAGGCTGCAGAATTTAAAGCGGAAATGACCAAAGTTAAAGAAATGTCAAAGGAAGATCGCCAAGCATATTTTGACAAGCAGCATAAAAATCATCCCAATATGATTAATGACCTTAAATCTGCCGCTAATTTATCAGATGAACAGGCCAAGGCGGTAGCTGACGCAATATGCCTGCATCATGGACATGGGCCACAGGATCAAGGCGCGAAAGAACCGGTAAATCAATAAAATCAGCAAGTCTAAGGGCTGTCGCACTAAGAAAATTAGTGCGACAGTTATTTTTGTCTAGTGGGTAGTCCGGTATAGCTGATGAGTTCTAACTCTTATATCTTCAGCTGCATATGATGAACTATGAGGGGGGAATACAATGGCATATTTAATCACTGTAAATTTATCACAAAGACGTCTTATACTTATGCAAAACGACTCACCGGTAAAATCATATCCAGTTGGTATTGGCAAAGAAATTACACCCACTAAGACTGGTACCTATTATATCGTTAATAAGGTACCAAATCCCGGCGGACCATTTGGCGCTTTGTGGATGGGATTAAGTCAACCACATTACGGCATCCATGGAACTAACAACCCATCTTCTATCGGAAAAGTAATATCACATGGCTGTATTCGAATGTATAACCAGGATGTACTCGAACTAGCAAGGATTGTGCCGATCGGAACAACAGTAATAATTATCAATTAGCAAAACTGTACCAAACACAGAATAGAGCCACTTCGCCAAGTAGCGAGTGTGGCTCTTTATCATTCCGCTCATCATGCGTTGCGTTAAACGCTGGCTTACAAAAACCCTGTATTTCAGCAACAGGCTGAAATACAGGGTTTTCATCTACATATTGCTCAATGTATTTTTCACTCTATTGAGAATACTATCTTTTATATCCTGGCTGAAATCATCCCATTCATCGCTTGAACAGGTGATTTCAGGATTTTGCGAAACCAAAGTACTAAAAATTTCATCCCGGCTTTTTCTAGAATTCGCGAGTGCGAGATCAAATTCTTCGATGAGTTGAAATATGATTTCTTTGTTTAATATGAAGGCCATGACCATCAGCTCCGTTAAATAAATTTGCAGCAAAATCCGCCAGTTATAACTGCTTCTTGGCAGAATCAGTATTTGCGATCATATATTTTGCACCACTATTGTGGTAATATTCTTTCTGCATAATAATATTATACCATATATTGTGGTGATAGAACATATGTTTTTTTACAAAATTAAGCATTTTAAAAAGTTAGATGGGCCTTAAAAGGAATTATAAGCTAAATGTCGAATTTGGAGGCATATGGATAAATATTGTCTTATGTGATTACCTATTAAATATTACAGTTAGTTGGTGTACTATGATAAAAAAATGGCTTCATAAAATAATGTTGCTTCTTTTGTTACTCCTTATTGGTAGTGGGCTGGCAAATGTCACTGTCGCTTGGGAAAAACAGGGGAATGATGCATACTCTATGACGGATTTTGAACTTTTTGAAGATGCAAACGGTGAGTATGATTTTGCTGCGATAAGCTCAGCTGTTTTTACAAATCAGTTTCAACATTATACTAAGAGGCCCATTTCGCTAGGAATTTCTAAATCAGTATTTTGGCTGCGCTTTCCGTTACCGCCCAATGATAACAGTGAAGGCGCTGCCAAACAATTGCTCCAGCTAAACAATCCGAGTATTAATAAAATAGATGTGTTCATTCCTGTTGCTGATGATAGCTCTGCCAAAATACATTATCTTATAAAACAGCTAGGGGTTAACAGGCCTTCAGCCAATCGAGACATCATGGACAACTCTTGGTTAGTTTCTATACCTCACCAATATGTACAAGGGCAGTATATCTATCTACGACTTGAAAGTATTTCCCTTTTGCGTCTGCCAATTATGGTTTGGCCGGATAATTCTTTTATGTCGGCAGCTTTTGCGAAAAATCTTAGCTATGGTGTTTTTTATGGTGTCCTTATCGCGATGTTTCTTTATAATCTGTTTATCTTCTTTGTTTTACGGGATAAAACCTATTTATTTTATGTTTTATATATTGCCTTTATGTTTCTGTATCAATTTCAGACGCATGGTCATTTAAAACTGTGGTTAGACCTTGCTTACCCAGTATATAATGCCTTATTTTGGATATGTTTAGCCGCTTCTTTTATCTCGTCAATTTTCTTTACCTGTAGTTTTCTGCAAGTTCATATTGATGAGGCCCTTTGGTATAAAATTATGGCAGCACTTGTCGGTATAGCTCTACTACAGGGAGGGTTAGGAATTTGTGGTTATTCGCTATGGGCAAATCAAATTGCCCGAGGCCTAGGTATTATTGAACCCTTAGTTATTATAGCTTTAGCTATTTTCCGGTTGCGTCAGGGGTTCCGTCCCGCCAGATATTATCTTCTTGCCTGGGGTGTACTTTCACTTGGCATTTTGGCATGGATACTAGTGCCAAATAGAACGGCAGCTGCTACTATTTTAGCGATTGCAACAGCTTCCGAAGCGATTTTGCTTTCTTTGGCCTTATCAGCCAGATTTAAAATTTTGCGTCTAAAAGAAATGACACTTACACATCACATGCACTATTATCGTGATTTAAGTCTAACCGATGAATTAACAGGCCTCTATAATAGACGCTACTTAAAAAATAAACTGGGTCATGAACTAGCTAAATCCCTACGTGACGATAAAAGATTGGCTCTGCTGATTCTTGATATAGATTATTTTAAAGAATATAACGATAGCTATGGTCATTGGCAAGGTGATCAAGTCTTGATACGTCTTGGCAAAGTGTTACTAAATATTTTGGATTGCTCACAACTGGCCTTTCGTTATGGTGGAGAAGAATTTGTTGTTTTGCTCCCAAATTGTTCTGATGATGCTGCGGCAGCAATTGCCGAAGACATTCGAAGTGAATTCCAAGAAGAAAAATTTGCACCTGCAGCTCATGGTTTAGTGCAAGTTACGGTTAGTATAGGTTTAACTATTTTAAAACCAAATGACACTGTGGAAGTACTCTTTCAACGAGCCGATAAGGCACTGTATAAAGCCAAAGATTCCGGCAGAAACCAGGTTGCAGTCTTGTAAAATATAGCAATAGAGACTCTTTAATGTATTAATCTTTATTTTGACACCAACAGCATAATCAATTTGGCATATTGTTTGACAAAGGGCATAACCACAAGTGAGCACAGAATATTAAAAAACGTATGGATCAGCGCAATTTGCCCGGCAAAATCTGATGAAAGCTCAGTCGTGCACATTGTCAGCACATTGGTAAACGGCAAAAATACCAAGACCCCCAATACATTTAGCATAATGTGGGCAGCTGCTACCCGTTTTGCCGCCAGTGGGGAAGCAGCTCCAACGATTACAGATGATATACAGGAGCCTATGTTATTGCCATAAACGACATAAGCGGCAGTTGTAATATCAATCAGTCCCTTTTCAGCCAGTACTATCAATACTCCGGTTGCGGCGCTGCTGGACTGAAATAAGAGTGTGACAATAATTCCGCCAAGTATCCCATAAAACGGATTATACTTGGTTACCAGGATATTTCTGACCAGACTATCAATTTGTGAAATTTCATTGACCGCACTTGATAAAAGAGTCAATCCCAGAAACATAAAAATCAGTCCTGCTGCCGCTAAAGCCGCATATCTTAATTGTTTCACAAACAGCATGACTATGCAGCAGCCTAATAGGGGAAGCAGCCATTCCTTAGGAATGGCTAAAGCCATCAATTGTACAGTGGTACATGTGCCGATATTAGCGCCTAGGATAATGCCAAGGCTTTGGTAGAAAGTTAAATAGTCGGCACTAACGAGTCCGATTGTTATAAGTGATACGACGGTGCTGCTTTGCAGCAGCGCCGAAGCTAGTGTCCCAACTAAGAGGCCTCGCCAAGGAGTAACTGTCATTTGTGTGAAAATGACTTTAATCTTCTTTGAAAGCATTTGTTTTAAGCCAAAGCGCATACAGATTAAACCGCTCAATAATAAACCGATGCCGGTAAAAAGTAAGATAACAGCATACAAAACTTTCCACCCCCAACCAGGAAGGTTTAATAGGAATAGTTAAGCTTTGCCGTAACATCTGCGTTTTTTAGATCACTTTGCATGGTGATGGCAATTGTTGTTGCATGCCAAAAGCTGGTTTTAATGATGCCAGCTTTTGGCTGATTGATGCGCATATTTTTATAAACACCGCCACCACCGTCACTGGATTCGATAATAAGGGTATAACTAGCTTTAGGAGCTAGAATAGTAACTTTAAAATGTACGATTACGCTCGCGCCATATTTTGTATACTTTTGAAAACAATACCCGCTCTCATCTAAATGAAAGGTAACATCCTGAGAGCCTGAGCTGCTGATTCGTGGATTCACTGCGGTCTCTTTTAATTCGTTCTGCTTAAAATATTCAATGTTTTGCTTTAAGTCACTCAGTACCGATGCAAAAATTTTATCAATCGCCTGTTGCACATAATTTCCTCCCCGCATATTTGATTTCTATTATATATAGTATTTTTTCAATTTTTATGCGTAGACATGTCCTGCGCCAGTAATACAATCTTCTATTGCAATATTTCCTGGGAAATTTTTACATGCAAATAACAAGAGGACACCAAAAGGGGGCTGTTTATTAGCGATTTTTTATCGTTAATAAACAGCCCCTATTTAACAGTAATCCTTTATGAAGCAACTCCCTTCGGTGCTTTGCACCACCTCCCTCAGAGATGGTGGCTTTAAATCCAGTCTCCCTCTTCGAGGGGGATGTCGTGTTTAGCACAGGGGCGAAAGCCCTGCATTTATAATGCGAATTTGGTATTTTTTCAAAAAACTGCCGGGGATTTATTGTAGTTATCAACATATTCTAATTAGCGTAATTTGAAAAAATCAACAAGTTAAAGGGGGTACATCATGGCAAAACAAACTGTAATTTTAGATTTTGACGGCGTAATTCATAGTTATTCGAGCAGATGGCAGGGAACAACACTAATCCCTGATCCGCCAGTCCCCGGTATTAAAGAAGCCATACAGGAAATCCGCGAATGGTATCGTGTGGTGGTGGTTTCATCAAGATGTTATCAGGAAGGCGGCATTGCTGCAATTAAAACATGGCTAGAAAAGTATGAAATTGTAGTTGATGAAATTACCGATGAAAAGCCGCCCGCCGTTGTTATTGTAGATGACAGGGCCATTACCTTTGATGGACATCCAGAAAAATTACTAAAAAAAATCAAGGCCTTTAAGCCTTGGAATAAATAAAAAGCCCGTTGATGCCGCTGCTTTATATGTCCAAACCTGCTGCTCGCAGGTGGGCTTTCTAGCTACGTTTTTGCCTTCCATTCATAGATGGCTCGGCAGCTGCGTAACATCAAAATCCCTAATTATTAAAGTAGGTTGGACATATAAGAACTTAGCGCACATTACAGGCTACTTTTAATCACATGGCTATAATATCATACGTACGGCAATGATGCAACCAAAACTCAGCTTATTTTTTACTAAGGCCGCAGGCAATACCTGCTATTATAGTTACTGTGGTCAGCTCTAAATAAATTCTGGACCAATTCACCCCCGCAATCATTTTTCTAGCATCTTCTGGCGGGGGATTTAGCCAGGCGTATTCAATAATCGCAGGGGAAAGTGAGAAATGTCCGTCTGTATCAAATGCTGCGTACTCAATGTCAAAGGGAATATAACTAAAAACAGCAATTAACGCGAGCAGATACAAGACAACAATCCGGAGTAAAGCTTTATTTAAAAGCTGCGGAGGTGCACTAATTTTCCTAATTTTAACAGTTTGCATAAACCCATTCCCCCTTCCTATATAAATTTCAACATATATACATAAATTTCCTTTGTTAATAAACATTTTTATAGTGGACAAAATACGCTTAAGTCAAACAATAAAATATATATTTTTTGTTTGGATAATTTGTATAAAAAAGGCTGGATTCGGCTAGTTTAAATGAGGTATTATATTATGAATTACCTGCTATTTGATGATGAAGGGGGATTAGACTTTAAAAATGTTTGACAACAAATTTGTTAAAGAGGGTTTAACTTTTGATGATGTATTGTTAATGCCCGCAAAATCTGATATTGTACCGCGTGATGTTAAGGTTAGTACGCAATTAACTAAGAATATAAAGCTTAATGTGCCTATTATCAGTTCCGGCATGGATACGGTTACAGAAGCTCGTATGGCAATTGCCATTGCTCGTGAAGGTGGTATGGGTGTTATTCATAAGAATATGCCGATTGAAAGCCAGGCCAATGAAATTGATAAAGTAAAACGTTCGGAACACGGTATTATCGTTGATCCAATTTTTCTTTCGCCCAATAACACCTTGCAAGATGCGCATGATATGATGGAAAAGTATCATATTTCCGGCGTGCCAGTAACAGAGCAGGGGAGACTAGTTGGCATTCTTACCAACCGTGACTTACGTTTTGAAACTGATTTAACGAGAAAACTTAGCCACTGTATGACAAGAGAAACGTTAATTACCGCGCCTGTCGGCACTTCAGTAGAAGCTGCCAAAGAACTTCTTCGTAAACATCGTATTGAAAAGCTGCCGCTTGTTGACGAAGCAGGCCTTTTAAAAGGCTTGATTACCATTAAGGATATAGAAAAAGGACAAAAATATCCAAGTTCAGCCAAAGACGCTAAAGGGCGTCTCCTGGTAGCTGCCGCAATTGGTGTTGGTGCTGATATGCTGGAGCGGGCAGCAGCTATTGTTGCCGCGAAAGTTGACTGTATTGTGCTGGATACTGCACATGGTCATTCACAGGGCGTAATAACAGCTGTCAAAAAGATCAAAGCCGCCTATCCTGACATTGACCTTATTGCCGGCAATGTCGCTACCGCCGAAGCTACGCGCGAGCTGATTGAAGCAGGTGTAGATGCAGTAAAAGTAGGCATGGGACCTGGCTCAATCTGTACAACACGAATCATCGCCGGTATTGGCGTACCGCAAATTACCGCTATTTATGATTGTGCCGCAGTAGCACGACAATATAACATTCCAATTATTGCTGATGGCGGCATCAAATATTCCGGTGATATTACTAAAGCTATTGCCGCGGGCGCCAACGTAGTAATGGTAGGCGGCCTATTTGCCGGCACAGAGGAGAGCCCGGGCGAAACCATTATTTATCAGGGGCGCAGCTATAAAGTTTATCGCGGCATGGGTTCCCTTGGTGCGATGGCTCAAGGCAGTAAGGACCGCTATTTCCAAGAAAATATGGACAAGTTAGTGCCGGAAGGCATTGAAGGCCGTGTACCATACAAAGGCTCTGTTGCCGATACTGTATTCCAATTGGTAGGCGGACTTAGAGCCGGTATGGGCTATTGCGGCGTACACAATATCAATGAATTGATTAATAATACCAGCTTTATAAAAATCAGCGGCGCCGGCTTAAAAGAAAGCCATCCGCACGATATCAGTATTACCAAAGAAGCACCAAACTACAGTTTATAATTGTAAAGCAAACACCGCCAGGCTTTTACCAAGCCGGCGGTGTTTGTGCATTTACAACACGAAAGGTAAAGCCCTGTTCTTTTAGATATTGAATGATTGCCGGCAGGGCTTTAACTGTTTCCCCGTGTCCGCTGCCATCATGCATAAGTATTATGGCGTGACTCCACAAAGCTTTATTGGCTTCAAGCTGAGAGATTACATTATCACGAATGTCATTGGCCTTGCCCGCCGAAGCATCACCGGAACTAACATTCCAACCCACTTCAATATAGCCCTCGCTTTTCAGCCGAGGCCAATAAGCTTTGGTGAAATTGCCGGCTGAACCTCCTGGCGCACGCGAAATGCGCGGCCTTACGCCTAATATCTTTTTTATTAGTTCATCGTTATGGTATAATTGCTGTATATAAATATCTGGTGATTGATAAAGTTCGCGATAAACATGACTATAGGTATGATTGCCAATCGCATGTCCGTCCTGATAGATTTCTTTTACAAGCTCAGCATTGTTTTCTACTTGTGTACCCAAAACAAAAAAAGTAGCTTTAATCTTATTTTTTCGTAAGATTTCGAGGACAAGCGGCGTATTGTCCTTATTCGGCCCATCATCAAAAGTTAAATAGGCAACCTTATCACCATAAAATGGGTCTACTTCCAGTAGTGCAGTCGGCAGTCCTTGTGCCTTGCGTTCTTGTACTGTAAACATGTCGAACAAAGCTATATCATTAGGCGGCAGATCAGCAATCTTTTCACTAAGGCAATACCTGGGCTGGTCAGGCCTCACTGACTCTACTGGTTCAGTTTTACTTTCCTGTGTGGATGCTGGAAGAAAGGTATCCTTTATAATCGACAGTGTTGATTCATTTAGGCCATAAAAACCAAGGGCGGCAACCGTTGAAAAAAGGATGAACAGCAAACAAATGATACTGATACGTGAGATAACTTGGCACCTAGCATTATTAAACATATTATCACCTTATTTATAGCAAAATATCGAGAATTATTATAATATTCGACATATATCTATGTATTCCTGCGCGTAAACTTTACAACTATATGGAATACTAAATTATATAAACTAAGTAATTTTAGTGATTACGAGGTGATTTATGTGCAACAAAAAAAGGCTTTGCTTTATATAAATCGACTGTTATGTCTGTTCCTAATGATAGTAGTTATCATGCTTACCTCGGCTTGTTCTTTTTTAGGCTTGCCGCAGGCCAGAATTGATGAACTACATTTGGTGGAAGCCACCCAGGTTTTTGATAGCAACGGACAGTTAATTTCCAAATTATTTGAAGAAAACCGTATTGTTGTCTCTATCAACAGTATGTCCCCGTATGTCCAACAGGCTATTATTGCTAATGAAGATATACGGTTTTATGAGCATATGGGTATTGATCCGATTGGCATACTGCGCGCAATGTGGGTTAATCTTAGGACCGGCAGTTTCGCAGAAGGCGGCAGTACGCTTACACAGCAATTAGCAAAAAATATGTTTTTAACCCAGGAGCGTACCTTAATCCGCAAACTAAAAGAGGCGCTGCTGGCCGTTATTATTGAAACTAAATTTTCCAAACAAGAAATCCTGCAAGCCTACTTAAATCAAGTATACTTTGGCGAAGGCGCCTATGGCATAGAATCTGCCGCACAGCTTTATTACGGCAAACATGCCAATGAATTGTCGCTTGGTGAAAGTGCTTTATTGGCAGGTATTCCACGCGGCCCTAACATATATTCGCCATATGTTGACAGCAGTGCGGCGCTAAACCGACGGACCAATGTGTTAAACGGCATGGTGAAAGCAGGCTATATTACGCAAAATCAGGCATTAGAAGCCCAAAATGAGCCGCTAAAACTCTCTGGTAAAAAGAAACGAGCAGTTCAAGCATCGTATTTTTTGGATTACATTGCTAGTGAATTGGTAAATCGTTATGGCGCCAATCGTGTATATAAAGGTGGGCTGAAGGTATATACGACACTTGACATCAAAGCGCAGCAAGCGGCTGAAGGGGTACTCGGGCAGCGTCAGGGGGCAGTTTTCGCTTTAGATCCGCGTACAGGCTATATCAAGGCCATGGTAGGAGGACGAGATTATCAGGAAAGCCAAATAAACCGCGTTATTGCGGAAATTCGTCAGCCAGGGTCTGCCTTCAAGCCGTTTCTTTATGCCTGCGCATTAACTCAGGGGCTTGCCGCAAATAGTATGATCCTTGACGAGCCTATTAACATGAATGGCTATATTCCACAAAATTATGACAAGAAATATCACGGTTTGGTAACCTTGAAAAAAGCACTGCGGCTATCGATTAATATCCCTGCTGTCAAATTAGCACAACAGACCGATATTAAAAATGTCATTAATCTGGCCAAAAAACTAGGAATTAGTACGCTGGTTCCAGAAGATGACAATTTAGCAACTGCGCTAGGCGGCTTAACGCAAGGCGTAAATTTATTTGAATTGACAACGGCCTATACCGCTTTTGCCAATAGCGGCATTCTCTCGCATCCAATCGGCATTCTCAAGGTGGTGGGAGAAAACGGCCAAGTACTCGAAGAAGCACACATAGCACAGCAGTCAGTACTAGATGCAGATGTTGCCTATATAATGACAGATATGCTTAAAGAAGTAATTGCAAACGGTACAGGTACCGGCGCCAATATCGGCCGGCCAGCGTCTGGCAAAACAGGCACTACTGATAATTATGAGACAGCTTGGTTTGTCGGCTATACGCCTGAACTCTTGACAGGCATATTTATCGGCAATGATGATCGAACGTCTGTGAGTATTTCCGGCAGTGAAGTAGCAAGCCTCTGGGGAGGCTTGATGTCAAAAGTGCTGCCAGGAACCCCAGTAACGAGCTTTCCCATACCACCCAATATCGTAACTAACATTCCCATCTGTGCCGATTCCGGCAAATTCGCGACGCCGCTCTGCCGTGAAATAGAATATAGCGCCTTTATTAGAGGAACAGAACCAACGAAAATAGCTATCACGCCAGAAAAGCCCGCTGAAATGCCGCCATCAGATAAAAAAAATACCGGTTTTCCCTGGAAACTCTTTCTGCCAAGATTGCCCGGTTTCTAATATTGTGATACAATAACCTGTAGGAATTCGTGCGATATGACTAGCTAAAAAGGGGATTGACATTTAGGTGACTGATAAAGTAACTGTTTTAGATATAGGTATACATAATATAACCATGACCGAAGCAGTAAACAGAGCAGAAAATTTTATAGCAAAAAAAGTACCGCATCTTATTGCTACTGCCAATGCAGAAATGGTCATGATGGCTCAGACTGATAGTGAACTTGCTACCATTTTAAATACAGCGGACTTGGTTGTACCAGACGGTGCAGGTGTAGTGTGGGCTGCTAGGCATCATGGCTATACCATGCCGGAAAGAGTGGCCGGCTATGATCTTGTGCAAAGGCTACTCGCCGAAGCGGCCGTTAAAGGCTACCGCATATATATGTTCGGCAGTGCGCCAGGCATTGTGGAACAAGCCAAACAGGCGGCCGAGCAAAAATATCAGGGGGTACAAATTGTCGGCACAAGAAATGGTTATTTTACGGCCCAAGATGAACCAGCGATTATTGAACATATAAAAGCCAGCAAACCTGATATTTTGCTGGCAGCTTTAGGTGTGCCCAAACAGGAAAAATGGCTGCACAAAAACCTTGCTGCCTTAAATATACCGCTTGCTATTGGTGTAGGAGGCAGCTTTGACGTAATGGCAGGCAATGTAAAAAGGGCGCCTTTATGGATGCAGCACGCAAACATTGAATGGCTCTATCGGCTTTTATCACAGCCCCAGCGGATAATCCGCATGTCAGCCCTGCCGCGCTTCATGCTTAAGGTGATAGCTGCAAAAAAAGGTTAGACAAAGCACTTTATGTATATTATAATTGTTTGGATTGTATTTTAGTTGTTAAAGGGGGGTGAATAGATGGTTAAAACGCCTATTGTAAAAGAAGGATATATTTTTATTGCCGTTCTCGCTATTATTACAGCCGTAGTCGCTTTGGCCGTTAGCCCTTATTGGAGCATTGTTCCCGGTGTATTTTTGGCATTTGTGACATTTTTCTTTCGCAATCCTAAGCGCAATGTTCCCTTAGATGATCGTTTGATATTATCACCTGCTGACGGCAAGGTTATGGATGTTTATGAAGTATATGACGAAGAGTTTCTCAATGAACCGGGTAAGAAAGTTATTATTTTTTTATCCATTTTTGATGAACATGTTAATCGCAGCCCGGTTGCCGGTGAAATTAAATACCAGCAGTACACTTGCGGACGTTTTCGCCCTGCCTATAAAGAAAGTGCTGGCTTTGAAAATGAAAGGCATTCTATTGGTCTCGAGAATGATAAAATGCGGGTGCTTGTAACCCAAATCGCCGGCATTCTTGCAAGACGGATTGTCTCATGGGTAACGTTAGGAAGTGTTTTGGTCCAGGGAGAACGCTACGGACTAATTAAATTTGGCTCATGTACTGAGGTAATCGTTCCCCAATCGGTAGAAATACTTGTGAGTAAAGGCGATAAGGTAAAAGGCGGGGAAACGATTATAGGGAGGTTATCTGATTGAGATCTTTTATTCCGAATGCATTGACAGCGTCAAACCTAGTACTTGGGGTTTTTTCCATAATATCCACATTGCATAATGACTATACGGCGGCGGCGCTCTTTATTGTAGCCGCAATGGTTGCAGACGGCTTAGACGGCCGGGTTGCACGTTTTTTTCATGCCAGCAGTGAATTTGGCAAAGAATTAGATTCCTTATGTGATTTAGCATCGTTCGGTGTTGCACCGGCGATACTGGCCTATTCCTTTCTGCTAAAAGATTTTGGCTGGCTGGGTTATGTTGTCGCCGCCTTTTTTGCCGTCTGCGGCGCACTGCGTCTGGCGAGGTTTAATGTAAATACCAGTGTCGTCAAAGGCTTTTTTATGGGGCTGCCGATTCCAGCTGGCGGCTGTGCAGTAGCGACCTTTGTCATGCTTGGCATTAAACCGGCCGGCATAATCTTCCCGGTTATGGTAGCCGTTTTTGCTTATTTGATGGTCAGTACTATTCGCTATCCTGACTTTAAGGGTAAGGGTGAAAAAATTCGCATAATACCGGCAGCAATTACATTATTATGTGCCGGTTATGTCTTATTTGCGGTAAAAGATATGTATAGCGTTTTATTTATCGTCTTTTTTTCTTACGCATTATTTGGTATACTAAATACCGTATTTGGTTTGTTTAATAAAAGTGCGAATGCTTAAGTTATATTCCAGCATTTATCCCTTGACAACTTATTCCACAAATAATTAAAATAAGAATTAGTGCTTATGAAGACTGGGCGTCTTCAAATAAGGATTTTAAAGGAGAAAAAATCCATGAATTACATTTTTGACTACATAATGATTCCAATACAACTTGTAATGGCATTCTTTATAGTTTACTATTTTATCATGGCTTTTTTTGGCTTTTGGCGCAAGAAAGAGCAGAAAATCTTGACCCCGCAAAAAACATTTGCGGTTATTGTGGCCGCTCATAATGAAGAACAGGTCATTGGCCAATTGGTGGAAAATTTACATGTATTAAATTATCCTAAAGAATTATATGATGTTTATGTAGTTGCCGACAACTGCAAAGATAAAACTGCGCAAGTAGCAAGTGCCGCTGGGGCGCTCGTCTATGAGCGGTTTAACGTAAAAGAGCGCGGCAAAGGCTTTGCCCTTGAATGGATGTTTGCAAACTTGTTTAAGATGGAACGCCAGTATGACGGTATTGTTATTTTTGACGCCGATAATTTAGTACATCCAAACTTTTTACTGGAAATGAATAATAAGCTTTGTAAAGGCAAAAAAGTAATTCAAGGCTATCTGGATGCCAAAAATCCTAATGATACATGGGTAGCCGGAACATTTGCCATTTCTTTTTGGGTCGTGGATCATATTTGGCATCTGGCCAAGTCTAATATTGGTTTATCCAGTGTACTTGGCGGTACAGGCATGTGTATTGCTTCTGAAATATTAAAAGAACATGGCTGGGGCGCTACCTGCCTGACAGAAGATATGGAATTTACCATGAAGGCCTTGGTAAAAGGTATTCCTACTACCTGGGCGCATGATGCCATTGTTTATGATGAAAAGCCGCTAACCTTTATGCAGTCTTGGAATCAAAGGAAACGCTGGGCGCAAGGTCATTTCGATGTAGCCAGACGATTTATTCCCAAGCTGTTTATGGAAGGCATTAGGCAGCGTGATATTCGTATTTTAGACGGAATTGTGCATCTCTTGCAGCCGCATTTTCTCCTCTTTTCAACAGCTTTCGTATTAATTAACCAGTTTTCTTTTATCGCGCCTTTTTATACAAACATTTTATATAACGGTACTGTTTTTCCCATGGAATTATGGACCACCATCGGTATTGCGCAGTATATATTTCCTGTCATAGTGCTACTAAAGCTTCGCGCCAATTTTAAGCTGTGGATTTATTTACTTATCGGTTATCCCATATTTATTTACAGCTGGATTCCGATTACCTTATTAGGATTTTTAAAGCGCAATGAACGGGAATGGAGTCATACACAGCATACACGGAGTCTTAGTTACCGTGATATGCTGCTAACAAACAAAGATGAACTTGCCAAAGAGGAAATTTCAGAATTTCTCGGTAAATCTGCTGTTAAATAAATATTTACAAAAAAGGTGAGTTATTTTAACTCATCTTTTTTCGCAATAAAAGCGTATACTACAATTATATAGCTTGTAGGAGGTTAAAAATGTTTAACTTATCAATTATTGCCGATTTTGAAGCGGCACACTATATTCCTAATTATCCGGGAAAATGCAGCCGATTACATGGACACAACTGGCGCATAGAAGTTGGTGTAGCAGGAAATCAATTAGATAAATTGGGTATGCTGATTGATTTTCATGAATTAAAAGCAGAAGTAAAAAAAATTACGACGAAATTAGATCATTACTATCTTAATGAAATTGAGCCGTTTTCCACGATTAGTCCTACGGCGGAGAATATTGCCAAATATATCTATGATGAATTAAATACGCTGCCGCGCATTACCGCACTTTGCAAAGTACGCTTTGTAAAAGTGTGGGAATCACCCAATTCTGCTGTTTCGTATAGTCAGGAGGATAACAAGTGATTGCAAAAGATGCTGGACTAAATATAATAGAGGTATTTTCTTCCATTCAAGGTGAAGGAGCTTATGTCGGCTGTCGCCAGGTATTTGTTCGCTTGGCTGGTTGTAATCTTGATTGCTTTTATTGTGATACTGCAGCAAGTCAGCGAATTTCACCGATTGCCGAGCTCGAAAATACAGCCGGACAACAAAATTTTATTAAAGAGCCCAATCCGCTTTCAGGTCAGCAACTGGCGATACATATCAATCAGCTCTTAACAACGCCGCACCATTCGGTCAGCTTAACCGGCGGCGAACCATTATGCCAGGCGGCGGCGCTCGCAAAAGTCTTGCCACTTATCAAGGGAAGATTTTTTTTAGAAACGAATGGCACCTTGGTCAAAGAATTGGCTATACTATTACCAATGATTGATATTATCAGTATGGATATCAAATTACCAAGTTCAATGAGCGGCAGGGAATATTGGCCCCAGCATGAAGCATTCTTGGCGCTCGCAAACACGAAAGAGGTCTATGTTAAAATGGTAGTATCTGCTTCAACTACTAACCAGGAATTTTTAAAGGCACTGCAGTTGATTTCCAGCGTTAATCCAAATAACTTGCTGGTATTGCAGCCAATAACTACTACGCAGGAGGACCTAAAAATCAGTCCGGCAAGAATATATGAATTGCAGGAACGCGCCCTTAATCTACTTCCTAACGTAAGAGTAATTCCGCAAACCCATAAATATATCGGAGTTTTGTAAGAAGGTGAGGCGAAAAATTTGCAAATATTAGTAACTAATGACGATGGCATTAATGCCCCCGGCATTCACGCTCTTGTAAAAGAATTTTCTCAATTAGGCAATGTTTTTGTGGTAGCGCCTGACGCAGAACGCAGTGCAACAAGTCAGGCTATTACTGTACATCAGCCCATTCGTGTAGATAAACAGGATTTGAATTATCTGAATACCACAGCTTGGCGGATTGGCGGAACACCAACAGATTGTGTAAAACTTGCCCTGGAAGCAGAGCTTATTTCCAAGCCAGATATTGTTGTATCAGGAATTAATCACGGCCCGAATTTAGGCACAGATGTTTTATACTCAGGTACAGTAAGTGCGGCTATTGAAGCAGCCTTACATGGCCTCCCAGCCATTGCGGTATCGCTAAATTTCTGGCAGCCCGGGCATGTTTGGCAAATAGAAGATTTTACCCAGGCTGCGAAAGCCGCCAAGAATATTGTTCAAAAAACTCTTACGAATACGCTGCCGCCAAACACCCTCCTGAATGTTAATGTACCAGGTGGCGCC
>JAJFUN010000097.1 GCA_021372375.1 Pelosinus sp.
CTAGAGGTATTAGGACAGGCATAGGGAGGAGTACTATATATGAAAAAGAAGATTAATATAGGCTTGTTAGGCCTTGGTACAGTAGGAACAGGAGTAGTTAAACTTCTTCATGCCAACGGACAAAGTATTGCCCAAAAAGTAGGCGCGGCCATCGAAGTAAAGAAAATAATGGTACGTAATGCCAATAAGCCGCGCAGTATTGCGGTTGATCATCTAATTACAACAGACTTTGATGATATTTTAAATGATCCTGAGATTGATATTGTCGTAGAATTGATGGGCGGAGAAACTCCGGCCAAAGATTATATGTTGCGGGCGCTGCAGGCTGGTAAACAGGTTGTTACCGCCAATAAAGACGTTATGGCTAAATACGGCCGTGAGTTATTTGCCGCAGCCGAAGCCAAACAAGTTGATTTGATGTTTGAAGCCAGCGTAGGCGGTGGTATTCCTATTATCCGTCCGCTCAAACAGTGTTTGGCAGGCAATAAGATTACCGAAATTATGGGGATCATTAACGGTACTACCAACTATATGCTGACAAAGATGACCAACGAGTTTCTTGATTTTGATGACGTTTTGAAAGAAGCACAGGCCAAGGGCTACGCCGAAGCTGATCCTACGGCAGATGTCGGCGGGTTTGACGCGGCAAGAAAAATTGCTATTTTAGCTTCAATTGCTTTTGGGGCCAGAGTTTCCCTTGATGATGTATCAGTAGAAGGCATTACCCGCATTTCAAAAGATGATATTGAATACGCCAGCGAACTTGGCTATATTATTAAGCTTTTAGCTATTGCTAAAGAAGACGAACGCGGCATTGATGTGCGTGTCCATCCCGCCTTTGTACCTGGCAACCATCCGCTGGCATCGGTAAATGATGTCTTTAACGCCATTTATATCAAAGGCGATGCCATTGGCGAAGCTATGTTCTATGGCCGCGGTGCAGGCGAAATGCCGACTGCGAGCGCGGTAGTGGGTGATATCATTGATGTATCGCGCAATATTCAGCATGGCCTGACAAGCAGAATCCTCTGCACCTGCTTTGATCAAAAGAATTTCTGTCCTATTGAAAAAACAGAATCGCCTTATTATATCAGAATGCTGGTAGAAGATAAGCCTGGCGTTTTTGCCGCCATTGCCAGTGCCTTTGCTGAGCAGCAGGTAAGCCTGCATTCAGTGATTCAGCGCCGCAAAATCAATAAATGCGCCGAAGTAGTACTGATAACCTATCGTGTAACAGATGCACACCTCCGGTCTGCCATTAGCATGATTAAAGAATTGTCAGTTGTCAGCAAAATACAAAGTATAGTACGCGTAGAAGCAGAAGAAATCTAACGAGAGCGGTGAAAGTATGGCAATTACGGTAAAAGTGCAAGTACCGGGTACAACTGCCAATTGCGGCTCTGGGTTTGATGCTGTAGGAATGGCTTGTACTATTTATAATGATTTTGAATTGACACTAACAGAAAAACCAGGTTTTTCACTGAAAGTCACGGGCGAAGGGGCTGGGGCTATCCCGGAAGATGACCGCAATATTGCGCTCCAGGCCATTAAGCTGGTCTTTGAAAAAGTTGGTCAGAACTATCAGGGCATCCAAATAAAAATGCATAACCGTATCCCGCTGGCCAGAGGTCTTGGCAGCAGTGCCGCCGCAATTGTTGCCGGCTTGGTAGCCGCAAATGAGGCTGCTGGCGGTAAGCTTACCAAACAGGACATACTAGATATGGCCACACAAATCGAAGGACATCCTGACAATGTAGCTCCGGCTATTTTCGGTGGAATTACCGTTAGTACCGTTTCCGGTGACAAGCAAAATAAAAAAGCGCATTGTCTGCGCTTTATGCCTGATAAACTGCTTAACTTGATTGTAGCCGTGCCTGACTTCAAGCTGTCAACCAAAGCAGCCAGGCAGGTACTGCCGGAAGCTGTGCCGCTAAAAGATGCAGTTTTTAATATCAGCCGGGTTGCTATGCTGATTGGCGCCTTATCGCAAGGTGAATTTCAGCATCTTGGCTATGGCTTAGAAGATAGACTTCACCAGCCTTACCGCGAAAAGCTCATTCCAGGCATGCAGGATGTATTTAAAGCAGCCAATAAAAACGGAGCTCTTGGTTCGGCCATCAGCGGCGCAGGACCATGCCTCATTGCCTTTGCCGAAGGCAATACCAAACAAATCGGTGATGCCATGGTAGCTGCGTTTGCCAAGCATAATATCAGCGCCAGCTACTATGAACTTTCTATTGATCCAAATGGGGCCAAAGTTATTTCATAATTGAATTTGACAAAAGGGTTAATCTAAGATATAATTTATATCGTTAGTTCAGTCGGGGCGTGGCTCAGCTTGGTAGAGCGCTTCCTTGGGGTGGAAGAGGTCGTGAGTTCAAATCTCGCCGCTCCGACCATAATAACTCCAGTAAATCCGCAGTCTTTTAGACTTGCGGATTTTTTATTTATGTAACGTTATTCCTTAAATTGTCCCCTAAGCGCGTTTTCAGGGGATAGAAATTAATCAAACAGGCATTTAATGGACAGATACTAGTTATCCTGTCCTTTTTTTTGTCTATGACGATTAGTGAAGAAAAAATTATTCCGGCTTTACGGAAAACGTTGGGGCATAGAAGTCTTTTTCATTAACTTTGCCCCAAAAACGTGGAAAAATTCATTCAACTTTTCCTGTCGAAATTACCAAAGATTTTTGCTTTGAAACTGCATAAAACATGGCTATTAAACCTATGCCAATTATTGAATTTTCAAGTTGCATATGGTTTTTTCTATGTGCGAAGTTTGAGTGATTTATTATAAAATTAACCAGTAAATAACACTTATTATTATATATTTACATTAAATATATTGAATACCATTAATTACTATGGCAAAATAAGTATAATAATACAAAATATAATATTAATGTCAGAAACAATGAAAAGCAGATCTGTATATGGACACTTAGACTGTTTGGAGTTAATAGTGTACCCACCCCATTTTTATTAAAAGAGGGTGTTTTTTTTTTGCTAAGGAAAGGAGGGGGAAGATGAC
>JAJFUN010000118.1 GCA_021372375.1 Pelosinus sp.
GACGCTCCTTTTTTGTCAAGAGGTTCAGTTGACAAAAAAGGAGCGTCCCCGACTGTCACTGATGGCTGAGCCGCTAAAATGTCCCTTGCTTTGCTTTAAGACAGGAACTCTCAAAGTTTTACATAAAAATAGGGCAGGAAATATACTATATATGTAGAATAATAGTCAATAGTTATTGCAATTTATATTATTTGAGGGGGAACTATGCTATCTAATCTATTAAAAATAGGTATGCCAGTTTTGCTGCTTTTGCAGGTCGTTTTTCCGGCCTTTGCAGTAAATGACAAGAATACAGAAAACAAAGAAAAGAAGCCAGAGGCGCCGATGGTCATTGAAGGTGATAAACTTTCCTTTAGTGATAAAAACGGTGATGTTTCAGCCCAAGGAAATGTGTCTATCGTACAAAATCAGGAAAAAATTCTGACCGATGAGGTGCGCGGCAATACCAAAAAAAGCGAATTCTGGATTGACGGCAAGTTTGATTTTTCCCAGCCAGGGGCTACTTTATCAGGCGTAGGCAGTTATTACAACTATAATACACATATGGGGACTATGAAAAGTGCTGGCGGTAAAGTAGAAAGCCAGTATGTTAGCGGAAAAAGTATTGATGTATCGCCAACTGAATATATTATTCATGACGGGACTATTACCAAATGTCCGGCAAAAGTTCCTGATTATCACATTAGTGCTAGTAAAATCGAGGTATGGCCGGATGATAAGCTTATTGCCTATAACGCGAAGTTTTGGATTAAGGACAT
The DNA here is from genome assembly GCA_021372375.1 of Pelosinus sp. Lineage (GTDB taxonomy): Bacteria > Bacillota > Negativicutes > Propionisporales > Propionisporaceae > JAJFUN01. The sequence goes on from JAJFUN010000118.1 coordinate 759, forward strand.
GGTGATTTATACCATGCCTAAGTACCTGATTTCTTTGAAAAAGGATGCTAAAAGTGTTTTTCCGCGTATCGGCTATAACAGCAGTGACGGGTTTAGTATTCATCAATACTTTAACTATCCATTAAATGATAAATTTTCTGTGTATGCTGATCCGGGGTATTTTTCAAAATATGGTTTCAAAATGAACGCAGGTATTATTGAACAAGAAGCAAATTATACGCTGAGCTTGGTACAGGGTGATTATGAGGATAGCAATAATAACTGGATAAAGAAGGAGCCGGAGTTTAAGCTTGATTTCGGGACAAAACGGATTGGAAAATCGCCACTTAGTTATAATTTGTGGGCCTCCTATGGTAAATGGAAGCATGACAGCATAGTTAGCTGGCACCAGGATTACAATTTGTACTTTTCGCGGGATGCAATAGCCTTAGCACCTAGCGTAAAATTGTATTTAGGAACAGGCGTTGAATTGATACGGGAAAGCTATAATAGTACCGACAATAATATTTTAAAATATGATGCCACGCTGACCAAAGACTGGTCGTCCAAATTAAACGGCTGGCTGGGATATCATTATACCGGTAATAATCAGACGCTGTTTGCGTATGACCAAAATGAACTAGCCAGAGAATTGGATATTGGTTTTAGCTATAAGATTGATAAGATGAATGCTGTAGTTGTGCAGCAAAGTTATGATATGGCCAATAATCGTATTAAAGATTTGGATTATACCTGGAAACGCAATTTACATTGCTGGGAACTTGATATTCAGTATCGTGCCAAACGCGGTCAGATTAACATGACTGCCTCTGCACTGCATTTTTAAAGGGGATTTTATTTTGGAGAATAGCGTTTTAGCAAGAATAACTGCACTACAGAATTGCAAAGTTATGGTTATTGGCGATATGGTTGCCGATGTATATCTCGAAGGAAAAGTAGCCAGGATATCAAGAGAAGCGCCAGTGCTTATTTTGGAACATACCGATGAAAGGGTTGTGCCTGGCGGAGCGGCCAACGTACTCAATAATCTTATTGATATGGGCGGGGAAGTATATGCGGTAGGTATAGTGGGCCGGGATTCGGCTGGCGAAAAGCTGCTGCATATTTTAAATGAGAAGACGATTAATACAGCAGGAATTATGGCTGATGACAAGCGGCCGACCATTACCAAGACCCGGGTCATGGCAGGCGGACAGGCTACTGTCCGCCAGCAGATTGTACGTATTGACCGTGAAGAAAAAAAACCATTGCCACTTGAACTGGAACAGGCTATCGAGGCATATGTCCTAAGCAGCATTGCCAAAATGAATGCTGTTGTTCTAAGTGATTATACAGGTTTTACTATTTCTGCGCAGCTTATCCGCAAGGCCATTGATGCCTGTCGCGCTCGGAAAATACCCTGCATGGTGGATTCACGCTACAATGTTATGGCCTATCAGGGAATTACTGTTGTAAAGCAAAACGAGTCCGAAGCAGCGGCGGCTGTAGGATTATCGTCTATAGATGGCAATCAGTTGTATGAAGCGGGGAAGAAGATTCTGGAAGGTCTCTCGGCTGAAGCAGTAATTATTTCCCGTGGTCCAGACGGTATGACTTTATTTGAAAAGTCCGGCCAAGTTACCACTATTCCGGTTACCGATAAAAGTGAGGTATATGACGTTACCGGCGCCGGGGATACCGTAGTAGCTGTTATGGCATTAGCACTCGCCAGCGGAGCCTCCTATGTGGAGGCAGCGCGTCTTGCTAATTTCGCTGCCGGTGTTGTAGTACGTAAACCAGGAACAGCTACCGTAAATCCTGAAGAGCTATATGCAGCTGTGAGTAAAAACTTTAAAGTATGAAGAAATAAAACTAACACACCCCGCCCTATGGGCACCCCTCTCAAGAGGGGACTGAATCCAAGCTCCCCTCTTGAGAGGGGTGGCGCGTGAGCGACGGGGTGTGTTGCTTCCATGCTTTAATTTGGAGTGATTATCATGAAAATTATTGCTAAAGACAATCTAACAACTACTGTGCAAAAATTAAAAGCCGCTGGTAAGCGCATTGTATTTACCAACGGCTGTTTTGACATTTTGCATGCCGGGCATGTTCGCTACTTGGCGGCAGCAAAAGAATTGGGTGATTGCTTGATTGTGGGGCTTAATAGCGACAGCTCAGTACAAGCCCTCAAGGGACCGACACGGCCTATTAATGCTGAAGACGACCGCGCTGAAGTATTGGCAGCCCTGGCTGCAGTGGATTATGTTGTAATATTTTCAGAACGAACTGCAGAAAACTTAATTGAAACAATTCGTCCTACCATTTATGTTAAAGGCGGTGATTATCGGCTAGAAGATATTCCGGAAAATAAGATTGTAGCAGCCTATGGCGGGCAAACTATACTTATACCGGAAGTACCTGGCAGATCATCATCTAACGTCATCAAGAAAATTACAGAGAACCAATAAACATGGATATCGACCCACCCTTCTCAAGAGGGGACCTGAAACCCAAAGCTCCCCTATCGAGAGGGGTGGCGCGTGAGCGACGGGGTGTGTTGTCTCCATGCAGCAGACATTATTTTAGGAGCGGATAATAATGTCCAACCATATATTTTCCTATGATCCTAATCTAAAAAAACTGGCTCAGAATTTACGGAAAAACAGTACCTTAGCTGAAATTTTACTATGGCAGGGATTAAAGAACCGGTCATGTTTAGACCATGATTTTCATCGGCAAAAACCGATTGGCAAATATATTGTTGACTTCTTTTGCCCTGATTTAATGCTGGCAATCGAAATTGACGGTATTACACATAATGAAAAGTTTGATAAGGATAGAACAAGGCAAAAAGAACTAGAACAATTGGGAATATCATTTTTACGTTTTACAGATGATGAAGTTAAGAAAAATTTAGATGGTGTGCTTGCTGTAATAAAAAACTGGGCACTACAAACTCAAGAGACTAACACACCCCGCCCTAATGGGCACCCCTCTCTAGAGGGGACCTGAATCATAAAGCTCCCCTCTAGAGAGGGGTGGCGCGTCAGCGACGGGGTGTGTTGGTTCTCACTCTTTCTCGAAAGGACTTTACTTATGATAGGAAGCAAACATAAAATTACAACACAAGATTTAACTTCATGGGCGATTTTAGCCGCCGTATTTATCTACATGTGGACGGTGAACTTCTTTATGCCGCTGCACCGGGATGATTATGAGTATTCATTAATTTGGGATACCTTTATCAAGCTTGAAAATATCGGCGATGTTTTTCAGTCGTTATACCGCCATTATTTTATGCATGGCGGCAGAATGACTGACTTTTTTGTGCTTGATAATTTTTTAGTACTTGGCAAGGCGTGGTTTAATCCGTTTAACGCTTTTCTATTTATCGCGCTAATTGTTTTAATATATTGGCACGCACAAAGGAAAATTACTTTACGGTTCAATCCGTATATTCTTAGTTTGATAATCGGTTTTTGCTGGCTGGGAATACCTCATTTTGCTGAGGTAAATATTTGGATGACCGGTTCCTGTGACTATTTAGTGCCCATGGTTCTGATTTTTACTATGCTGCTGCCGTATCATTTCGATTTTTTGCAGCAGTCGCTAAAAGATAGTATTCCGGCAATTGCGGCAATGTTTTTACTTGGTCTTGCGGCAAGTATGACGATAGAAAACACGGCAGCAGTGCTCAATTTTGTGATTGCGGCGTATCTTTTATATTCGTTTAAAACAAAACGCCTGAAAAAGTGGATGGTTTCTGGTTTTTTTGGTGCTGCAATTGGTTTTTTGCTCTTGGTGGCGGCCCCCGGTAATTTTGTTCGTTCGGCAACAATAAAGAGTAATTTGCTGTTTCACTTTACCAATATCATTGCTGCCACAGGGGAAATGCTGCTCTATGCATTACCTATTGTCTTGTTTTTCGTACTGGCACGGCGCATGTTAGTGGTGGCGTATGCCAAGCAGCAGGGAATGTATAGCATGCCGCAAAAAAAATCTCCTTGGACGTTTTCTTATGGTATTACTATTGCTTTTATTTTACTGATGGTGGTATCCTACATTAATGAAGGCTTTTTATCAAAATGGCTGGCTAACTGGATTTATGACGGTCTTGCGGTGCGCTTAGGCGTTGCCAGCGCTCATTTAAAACTACAGTTTTTTAATACTATGTCCGGCCTTGAGGAAATGTTGATTTATATTTTAACAATTACCGTGATGTATCAGTATATTTTTACCAAGTTAGCGCTTCGTAAAAAAGATATTAAAGAGCTGCTCCACAAGGTAACCTATCGTGAGATGCTTGCATCATATCCTGTTTGTCAGTATACCGCTTGTTGTATTGCCTTAGCAGTACTAAATAACCTTGTAATGATTGCATCACCAAGCTTTCCGGCCCGGACGACCTATGGCGCAGTAGTATTTCTGATTATCGGTGCGGTTAGTCTGTTGAGCATACCAGAAATTAAAGTGCGTATCCTCACGAGTTCCCACCAGCACTGTCTAGCTATTTTGGTCGGTATTGCCGTTATACCTATGGCTATTGCCACTTTTGCAGGCTATGCTGTAATCCATCAAGAAAATACAAGAAGAATGGTCTATGTTGAACAACAGGTAAGCCAAGGTGCAAAGTACCTGGAGCTAGAACCAATAAGCTTAAAAAATCGCGTACTACGTCATATTTATTTTGTTGAATTAAATAACGGCGTATCAAAGTACGGTTTCTGTCGTTATTATGGTCTGGAAAATGTGCAAGTGAGAGAGTAACACTAACACGCCCCGCCCTACGGGCACCCCTCTCAAGAGGGCATCAAAAGATCCCCTCTTGAGAGGGGTGGCGCGTCAGCGACGGGGTGTGTTGGTTCCCATGGAGGTTGCAATATGTCCTATCAAAATATTTTAATTGTCAAACTGAGTGCCATTGGCGATGTAATTCATGCGCTGCCTGTGCCCTATGCGCTGAAACAGCAATATCCGGAAGCGCGAATTACCTGGGTAGTCGAAAAGGCGGCCTATGATCTTTTGACAAACAATCCATATATAGATGAGCTGCTTTTATTTGAAAAGGCAAAGTGTAAAACGGTATGGGGGGCTATCAAGTATGCCATATCGTTTGCCAAAGAATTAAGAAAGCGTCATTTTGATTTGGCGCTCGATTTGCAGGGACTATTCAAGAGTGCGGCCATCTCTTGGCTGAGCGGGGCAAAAAAAAAGCTGGTTTATTGCAATGCACGCGAGCTGAGTGATAAAATTGGCACGCGTATTTGCGGCGAACATACTGAGGGACATGTGGTTGAGCGATATTTGGATGTGGCAAGGTATGTTGGCTGCCGTGTAAATGAAGTTATTTTCCCGCTCAGAATTACAGAGACAGAAGCTAGAAAAGCTGAGGCAACGGCAGTGCATGCCGGACTCCGGTTTGACAAGCCTTATGTAGTGCTGGCGCCTGGAACTAATTGGCGGACAAAGTGTTGGCCAACGGAACATTTTGCGGCGTTAGCAGATAAGTTGTATGAAAACAATATAATTCCGGTCTTAGTCGGCGGGAAAAGCGATCAGCGTTTGGCGGAAGCAATTATTCAGCAGAGCAGTATTCCGCCTGTTGATCTTACAGGAAAAACAGCCCTTAAAGAATTAGCACATATTATCAAACATGCTAAGGCTTTTGTTGGCGGGGATACAGGTCCTATGCATCTTGCTGTGGCTGCGGGAACGCCAGTAATCACACTATTTGGGCCGACTGATCCAGCGCGAAATGGCCCTTATGGGGGAAATGGAAAGGTTTTGGTAACTCCTCTGGAATGTCGTGGCTGTTGGCAAAGAATATGTGCTGATAATAAGGATTGTATGGAAAAAATACACCCCGATGAAGTATATAGGGCATTCATGGCAGTGCAGCATTAGCAGGAGGTTAGCGGATTGAATATATTAATACTTTTCTCACAGCCCTGGCGGGTTGGCGGTGCCGAAACGCATGTGGAGGCACTGCTTACAGGGTTAGAAGGGCACAATTTATTTCTAGCTGTTAATGAAGGCAGTAGCGAGGAGAAGCTGGCACAGCTTAAACACAAGTTTCCCCGGTTAACAATTGTTGCGATACAGACTAGGGGAGGCAATCTATTTCGCTGGAAAAGCGATATTAATAAACTCTGTGCTTTAATTAGACAAGAGCATATTGATGTTGTTTGTGCACAGCAGAGAACATCAGGAATATGGGCTCATGTTCTTCGTTATTATACGAATGTTTCTTATACGGTAACAATGCATGATCCGTGGCATAGAGCTATGTTTAAGCATATTTATGGAAAAATATTTGATGTCGTATTTGCTGTCAGCCGGAATCTTAAAGATAAGCTGTTTGAGGAATTTAACTTTTCAAAAGAACAGATTTATTTGATTAATAATGGTATTGACTTTGCTTCCTTTACTCCTATGTCCCAAGAAGTATGCCGCCAGCAGCTAGGCTTTGTCGGACAGACTAAAATAATATTACATGTTAGTCGGCTAAGCAATGTAAAGGGGGCAGTTTCGCTGACACTAATTGAAAGTATGAAGCATGTCCTAAAAACTAGTCCTGATACCAAGCTGGTTATTATCGGCGAAGGACCGCTGAGAAATCAAATCAATGAGCAAATTGCTGCTTTTAATCAGCAATTTGGTGATAAGATAAGTATTTACGATTTTGTTAGTAATATTACTGATTGGTATAATGCTGCAGACATTTTGGTGGGTGAAGGCAGAGTAGCTATCGAGGCGCTTGCTTGCTTAAAGCCGGTTGTGGCTATCCGAAATGCCGAAACCTTTATTGGCGCTATTACCCCTGAGAATATTGCTTATGCCTGTGATGTTAATTTTGATGGTCACGATCATAGGGTTACTGCCGAAAATGTGGCAGGCGAAATTGCTAAAGCCTTTCAGTTAGAACCGTCTGCCAGTGGAAAAGTTACTGCGTATATTAAAGAACGATTGAGTTTAGAAAATATGGCCAAGGCATATCTCGATGTATTTAAGCAAATAAAATGGGAGGTCCATGATGAGAAAAATATTAATCATCAATCGGCTGGGCATTGGTGATGTTGTTGTTGCCACGCCGCTAGCCAAACTCATCAAGGAACATAATGAGGCCAAGGTCGGCTTTGTTGTGGCGGCAAAGTCAGCAGATTTATTGGTCAATCATAGTTTTATTGACGATGTGTTTGCCTACAGTAAAAAGAATAAGGAAAAAATAATTTATGAAATTAGGCAAAAGGGATATAATGAAGCCATTATTATGGATGAACGGTTGACTTCGACTTTACTTGCATGGAAAGCTAATTGCAAGCTATTGAATATAGGTCTTGAGATATCATTAGGGGCCAATCGTTTGTTTAAACGGGTAAATCGTAAGGTCAGAGCCATCGAAGATTATGCATCCTATATTGAAATGATAAATCCTGAGTTAAATCAATATGAAATAACACCAATATTGGGCAGTCCAGATGAAAACAGAGAAAAATATCTTACTCAATGGATTGAAACTCAGAAAAAAATAACTAGCAAACTGGTATTTATTATTCCTAAAAGTGCGGCCCTTAATAAAAATTGGCCGCTTGAGTATTTTAGTGAAATTAATTTATTCTTGAATAAAAAAGAAGTTGTTCCGGTATATATTGGTTCAAAAAATGATGTCGAGTATATAGAAAAAATTAAAGGTAAAAAGATAAATGCAGCAGGTGTATTTAGCCTGAGAGAATTGCCGACGCTGGCTCAGCATGCCGCATTTGCCATTTCAGTTTGTACAGGACCTATGCATATTATCAGTACTGCTAAGGTACCCACAATTGTATTGTACGGACCGAGTGATCCTGTTCGTTGGGCTCCGCCCAATGCATTTGTTTTGCATAGTAAATTGCCTTGTGTGCCTTGCGGACGACTTGATTGCACACAGGGTACAGGAAAAACATGTATGCACTTAATTACGCCTGCCCAAGTAGAAAATGCAATTATAAAACAGAATTTGATATAGGTAGGTATTAGGAGGATTATTATGGAGGAAATTACCATTGTCACAGCATTTTTTGATATTGGCAGAGAAAAATGGCCTGGCTTTGAGAGGGACAATAGCAAGTATGTAGAAAACTTTAAGTTTTGGGCAAGAATGAAAAATAAGCTGGTGGTGTATACAGATCAGGAAACTGCTCGGCAAGTGCAGCAAATACGCGAGTCATTTGGATTAAAAGATAGAACACAGACAGTGGTTGTTGATGATATTACAACACTAGATCCGGATATCTATCAATGTATGGAAAAGGTTTTGGCTAATGAATTGGCCATAAAGTTTAGAAGAAAGCCTGCATCGCCCGAGTCATATATTGCCATGTATGATTATGTGATGTATTTAAAAACATATTTTATTGTAGATGCAATTGAACGAGGTTTAGCAAATGGAATGATTTCTTGGATGGATTTTGGCTATAATCACGGCGGAAAGTTTTATACAAATCCATTAGAATTTGATTTTTTATGGCAATATGACTTTTCTGCAAAGATCCATCTTTTTTCTATCGAGCCACTTGATGAGACCCCAATTTTTGAGATTGTTAGGGATATGAAGATATATATTTCGGGCGGTATTGTTATTGCTCCAGCTGAATTGTGGAAGATACTTCTGCCTTTAGTACGTAGAGCAATTTTTAGCCTTGCCAGTTGCGGGCTTATGGATGATGATCAGACTTTATTAATTATGGCATATAGAGAGCATCCGGAATTTTTCGAAATTCATCCGATTGAAGACTTTTTTTGTCCCCTGAAAGACTGTGGATGTTCTCATTTGACCTCACTTCCATTGCGAAAATCAAAGAAGTCAAGGAAGACAGCAAAGAGATTTTGGAATCAAGGGCAGTATCTTCTTGCTTTGCAATGGTATTTTAGATATTTTGTAGAGAAATTACGTAGTAGATAGTCTAAGTACGTAGTTTTTTATTATATTTTAAGGATGGTTGATATGATAATTGTGAAGTTATCCGGTGGATTAGGTAATCAAATGTTTCAATATGCTGCGGCAAAATCGTTGGCAATACGTAATAATACGCAGCTCAAGATTGATATTACGAGATTACTAAATTCTCCTGCTAGGGACACCAAAAGGGAATATGAACTAAATATATATAATATTGACGATCAATTGGCGACAAATATTGAAGTGGATAAAATGGTCGGTACTAAATATAATTTCCGATATTTCAAAAGGAAGCTGATAGACAAAATCATGCCTTTTAGTAAAGGGACATATATAAAGGAACGTAGTTTTTGTTTTGATCCAAGGGTTATTACACTGGGAGATAATATCCTTTTGGATGGAGCCTGGGCTAGCGAAAAGTATTTTTCGGATACTGAAGGGGATATAAGAAAAATATTCAAATTGAGAAAGAAGCCAAGCCCTAAAACAGTAGAAGTCTGGAACCAAATAGCAAAGGTTAATTCAGTGAGCATTCATATCAGACGGGGCGATTATATAACTAATCCGCATGCTAAGGTTTTTCATGGCGTATGCTCAATGGAATATTATCAACAAGCTATGGAGCTTATAAGTGATAAAATTAAAAATCCTCATTTTTTTATTTTTTCCGATGATCTGCCATGGGCAAAAGAGAATTTTGGACAAAATAGCACGCTGACATATGTAGAGCATAATTTAGGGATTGCTAATCATGAAGATATGCTCCTGATGAGCGCATGCAAACATAATATTATTGCCAATAGTACATTTAGTTGGTGGGGAGCATGGCTGAACCAAAATTCTAATAAAATTGTAATTTCGCCCAAACAGTGGTATTTGGCGAACAAATTAGATATTAAAGATTTGTTGCCGGAAAGCTGGATAAAAATTTAAGTAGGATATAATTTGTTAAGAATATTGGATAAAATAGGAACGGTTTATTATTCAAGAAGCTATTTGCTATCTTGTCCCATTTATTGCCATTGTTATACTTACGATCAAGGCATATTATAATGATTATTTATATTAAGGGAGAGTCATAAATATGAATACAAGTAGGCCCCTCGTGAGTGTGTGCATACCGGTTTATAATGGAGCTGCTGTTATTGCCGATACAATCCATTCGCTTTTAACTCAGACTTACAATAATATAGAGTTTATTGTTGTTGACAATGCATCTACTGATAATACTGTAGAAGTTGTAACGTCGATTGCAAAAGATCAGATGAAAATTATAAAAAATGAGACTAATATTGGTGCTGCAGATAACTGGAATAAATGCTTGGAAGTTGCCCAAGGCGATTTTATTGCAATTTATCATGCAGATGATCTATACGAACCTACCATAGTAGAAAAATCAGTGGCAGTTTTATCGGGTGATAATGAGATCGGAGCGGTGTTTACTGCAGCAAATAAGGTAGATAATAACTTGAACAAGATTGGTGAGATTAATATTCAAAAAGGGCTATCACCACTAATGAAATACGGCTTGTCTGATATTGTGAAAAATGTATTAGTGTTTCGTACCAATCCGTTTGTGTGTCCATCCTTTATGATGCGCAAATCTGTATATAAGCAAATAGGCGGATTTAATGCAATTGATTTTAAGTATATTTTTGATTTTGATTATTACATTAGAATTTCAGAAGTAACAAATGTTGTGTTTTTATCAGAGCGATTAATGAATTATCGTATTAGTACAGGTCAAACTACATATAAAATCAAAACACAAAATACCGAGCCTGATGAATTCTTAAAGATAATGGATCGATATGTTAAAACAAATTATATAGACAGTGTAAATATTGACCTCCAATATTTGAAGCAGTATGAATGCCGACATGATATCGATAAACATAAAAGAGCAGTTCGCTTACTTCATCAACATAGGATTAGTGAGGCACTTGTATTATTTAAAAGTTCACTTACTGTAAATCGCTTGAAAGTTGCTTTTAAAAAATTTAGCGTTTTTCGGGATTTAATATACACGATCATTTTTTTGCTAGCGATAAAAGCAGGATTAGGTGAGCAACTTGCGGATATTGCTTACAAAATAAATATAAGAAATTTTAAAAATTAACCTGTGTTTTATAGGAAACTCAATTGAATGGTGCTGATAAATTCACTTTATAATAAGGTGCAGAGCGAATTGGCTGCAGATAGTAAAACATGTATTTGTGGATAAGAAAGGAGAGAAGCATTATGAAAGTTGTAATTTTAGCAGGGGGATTTGGTACACGAATTAGTGAAGAGTCTCATTTAAAACCAAAACCAATGATAGAAATTGGTGGGCGTCCGATTCTTTGGCACATTATGAAAATTTACTCTCATTATGGATTTAATGATTATATTATTTGTTTGGGCTATAAGGGGTATTGTATAAAGGAATATTTTGCACACTATTTTTTACATGAATCCGATATTACATTCGATTTTCGCATGTCTAATCAGCAAATTATTCATAACCATCATGCTGAGCCTTGGAAAGTTACATTAGTAAATACGGGCTTGAATACTATGACCGGCGGAAGAGTGAAAAGAGTCAAAGATTATATCGGAAATGAACCGTTTATGCTGACTTATGGGGACGGAGTAAGTGATGTGAATATTAGTGATTTGGTTAAATATCACAAAGAACATGGCAAGCTCGCTACTGTTACATCAGTACAGCCGTCAGGCCGCTTTGGTGCACTCGATTTAACCGAAGAAGGGGAAGTACTAGGCTTTCAGGAAAAGCCGCAAGGGGACTGTGGCTGGATTAATGGAGGTTTTTTTGTATTGCAGCCAGAGGTATTAGATTATATTGATGGCGATGCTACAATTTTTGAACGTGCGCCGCTTGAAAATTTAAGTAAAAATAATCAGCTTATGGCGTATAGTCACAAAGGCTTTTGGCAGCCGATGGATACGATGCGAGATAAAGAGCAATTGGAAAAACTGTGGCAGCAAAATCAAGCGCCATGGAAGTTATGGAAATAGGTGCTATTGATGATAACTAGAGAATTTTGGCAAGGGAAAAAAGTATTTTTGACCGGACATACTGGCTTTAAAGGATCATGGCTTTCACTGTGGCTGCACAGCATGGAGGCAGAAGTAACTGGGTATGCCTTGCATCCGCCTACTCAGCCGAGTTTATTTGAATTGTGTCATATAGAGCAGCTCATGCATTCGGTAGTTGGTGATGTGCGCGATGCGGAGAATTTGCAGCGGGCTATGGCGGAAGCGCAGCCTGAGATTGTAATTCATATGGCAGCTCAGCCGCTGGTTCGTGATTCGTATCGCATTCCGGCAGAAACGTATGCTATTAATGTTATGGGGACTGTAAATTTATTCGAAGCAGTTCGCCATTGTAAAAGTGTGAAAGCAGTAGTTAATGTGACAACAGATAAGTGTTATCAAAACAGAGAATGGGTATGGGGATATCGGGAAAATGAACCAATGGGCGGGTACGATCCATATTCTAATAGTAAGGCATGTTCTGAGTTGGTGACTTCTTCTTATCGAAATTCCTTTTTTCATCCGGTTAAATATGCCGAGCATGGTGTAGCAGTAGCATCGGCTCGTGCTGGCAATGTTATTGGCGGCGGTGATTGGGCGGCTGACCGCTTGATACCGGATTGTATCAACTCACTTATCAATGGTGAAAGAATTCTTATTCGTAGTCCGCATGCTATTCGTCCATGGCAGCATGTTCTGGAACCGCTTAGCGGCTACTTACTTTTAGCACAGAAACTCTATGAAGAAGGCATAGCCTTTGCCGAAGGCTGGAATTTTGGGCCTAATGATAGTGATGCTAAGCCGGTAGAATGGATTGTACAAAGACTTTGTAAACAGTGGGGTGAAAGCGCCTCCTATGAAATAGATAAAGGGCCGCAGCCGCATGAAGCCAATTATTTAAAGCTGGATTGTTCAAAAGCTCACATGAATTTGGGCTGGCAGCCCAAATGGAGTTTGGATCAGGCATTGGACAAGATTATAGAATGGGTTCATGCATATCAGAGCCATGAAGATATGCGGGCAATTTGTTTAAAACAAATAAATCAATATATAAAGGGGGTAGAGCGATGAGGCAAAATGATGAGTTAGAAAAACAATTACGGCAACAGGCAATTGAGGCTGCCGTTAAGCATTATGAAGTAATGCATAAAAAGAAAAATGCATTTAAACCCGGTGATCGTATTTCGTATGGCGGTCGTGTTTTTGATGAACAGGAAATTATTAATCTTGTGGATTCGGCATTAGATTTTTGGCTGACTACTGGAAAATATGCGGCACAATTTGAAAATGAGTTTGCTGAATTTTTAGGGGTTAAGTATTGTTCTTTAACAAACTCCGGATCATCAGCAAATCTTCTGGCTTTTATGGCGTTAACTTCTCATAAGCTGGGTGATCGCAGAATAAAAAAAGGTGATGAGGTCATTACCGTTGCAGCGGGTTTTCCGACTACAGTCGCACCGATTATTCAGTACGGTGCAGTTCCTATTTTTGTTGATGTTACGTTGCCTACTTATAATATTGATGTTACACAGTTAGAAGCTGCCCTGTCAGAAAAAACCAAGGCAATTATGGTTGCGCATACGCTAGGAAATCCTTTTGATTTACAAGCAGTTAAGGACTTTTGTGATAAGCATGGCTTATGGCTTGTTGAGGATAACTGTGATGCACTGGGTACTAAATATTTATATAATGGTGAATGGAGATATTCTGGAACGGTTGGACATTTGGGGACATCCAGTTTTTATCCACCACATCATATGACTATGGGTGAAGGTGGAGCCATTTATACAAATGATCTTCAATTGAAACGATTGGTAGAGTCCTTCCGTGATTGGGGACGGGATTGCTGGTGTCCTTCAGGCAAGGATGATACTTGCAAACATCGTTTTACTCAACAGTTCGGAGAGTTGCCGCTAGGTTATGATCATAAATATGTGTACTCGCATTTGGGGTATAATCTGAAAGTAACTGATATGCAAGCGGCAATAGGCTGCGCTCAAATGAAAAAGATGCCAGCTTTTATTGAAGCTCGTCGTAATAATTGGCAGATGCTGCGTGAAGGCCTGAATGATTTACAAGATGTATTGATTTTACCTGAACCAACAAATAATTCTGAGCCAAGCTGGTTTGGATTTTTATTGACAGTAAAAGAAGATTCTTGTTTTAGTCGCGATGAGCTTGTCAGGTATTTGGAAGATAACCAAATTCAAACCAGAATGCTGTTTGCAGGGAATCTACTGAAGCATCCTTGCTTTGATGAAATGCGAGCATCTGGTGAGGGATATCGAGTAGTTGGCGAGCTTGCTAATACTGATGTGATTATGAATCGGACTTTCTGGATTGGAGTTTATCCAGGTATGAACGAAGAGATGGTGCAGTATATGATTAGCAAAATTAGAGAGTTTGTGAGAAAATGAGAGTATTAGTAACGGGAGCTACGGGGTTTGTTGGTGCCTGTCTTGCACGCCGGATGGTTAGTTCTGGTTATGACGTCCACATTTTTACCCGCAAACAGTCTAACAGGTGGCGAATCGCTGATTTATCAAAATCTATTACCAATCACGAAGTGGATTTGTGTGATTCTGACAATGTAGATAAAGCTATAAAAGATATACGGCCGAATATAGTTTATCATCTTGCAACATATGGCGGGTTTGCTTTCCAGCAAGATACGCGAAATATTATGCAGTCAAATCTTATGGGAACAATAAATCTATTGCAATCCTGTGAGGCAATTGGCTTTGATTACTTCGTTAATACAGGTAGTTCTTCTGAATACGGCTTGAAAGAGTCGCCTATGAAAGAAGAAGACATTACTGCTCCGATAGGAGATTACGGGGTTTCTAAAGTAGCCGCTACTTTATTTTGTCAGTCTGAAGCAGTAAGAAAAAGCATGCCGATTGTTACGCTAAGGCTATTTTCACCATATGGTAACTGGGATGATCCTAAAAGGCTCATACCTTATGTTATAAAGTCACTTTTGAGAGAAGAAGTGCCCCAGTTATCTACCCCTACTTCAGTACGCGACTATGTATATATTAAAGATATACTAGATTTTTATCAAATGATTGTAAACCAGCCATTGGCAGCAGGTAATATTTATAATGTAGGCAGCGGAATTCAGCAGTCTATTGGGAGTATAGTAACCACAATAACAAAAATTATTGGGAATGGCATTGAACCAATATGGGGAGCAATAGAACAAAAAAGACCAGAGTCATCGTTATGGGTAGCAGACATTGCCAAGGCAAGGAATACTGGACTGGAAGTTAAGGTGGATTTAGAAACGGGGCTGCAGGAGACTATTTCCTGGATGAAGGAAAATATTGATTTATATCCATAATAATAGGAAGTGTTGTAATGAAACTATCAGATTATGTGATTGACTTTATTGTAAAGCAAGGAGTGTCCCATATTTTTGAGTTCGTGGGTGGAGCAATTGTTCACTTGCTGGATTCTACTTATGACCGTGACGATATTAACTGCGTATCCGTTCATCATGAACAAGCAGGTGCCTTTGCGGCAGAGGCATATGCACGTATAAACGGAAAATTAGGCGTTGCCATGGCTACCAGTGGTCCGGGAGCATTAAATATGCTTACAGGTATCGGCAGCTGTTATTTTGATTCTGTACCGTGCTTATTTATCACAGGGCAGGTGAATACCTATGAATATAAATTCGATAGTCCGGTGCGTCAAATTGGTTTTCAGGAAACAGATATTGTTTCTGTTGCTAAACCTTTAACAAAATATGCCGAGTTAGTGGTAGATGCCGAAAAGATTAGGTACTATTTAGAAAAGGCAGTTTATATGGCGCAAACCGGTCGTCCGGGACCTGTGTTGTTAGATATTCCCATGAATATTCAACGAGCTCAGATTGAGCCAGATATGCTAGAGAGTTTTTTTGATAGTGAAGAGTATAAGCAAATAGAAAGCCAACAAGACATTTCTGATAAAATCAATGAGCTTGTTAGTTTGATTAGCAACGCTAAAAGACCGATCATTCTCGCTGGAGGTGGAGTTAGAACTTCGAATGCAACAGGAGAATTGTTTAGACTTGTTGAGAACACTGGTTTTCCAGTTGTAACTTCTTTGATGGGGCTTGATGCTATTTCTCACGACCACCCGGCTTTTGTAGGCATGATAGGCTCTTATGGCAATCGCTATAGCAACCTAGCTTTAGCGAATTGTGATTTAGTATTGGTTTTAGGCTCGCGTTTGGATACTAGACAAACAGGGACAAGACCAGATACTTTTGCGCGTGGGGCGAAGAAAATTCAGATAGATATTGACGCTCATGAGCTAAATAGTAAAGTTAAAATGGATATAGCTTTACGTGTTGATATTAAAGCTTTTTTAATGCAAATTAATGACAGACTAAATAGTTTCCAGAAGGTTGATCTTACTGACTGGTATCAAAGAATAAGTCTATATAAAAAAAGGTACCCTACATTATCAAAGGTTGGAGATAATGGTATTGAACCTAATGCATTTATGGGGATTATTTCACGATATAGCAGAGAGGGAGATATAATCTGCCTCGATGTCGGTCAGCATCAGATGTGGGCAGCTCAATCCTTTAGGCTTAAGAAAAAGCAGAGAATGCTTAATTCTGGCGGAATGGGAGCTATGGGTTTTGCGCTTCCTGCGGCGATTGGTGCAGTTACGGCCAACCCAGATAGAAATGCAATTGTAATTGCTGGCGACGGCGGCATTCAAATTAATATTCAAGAATTAGATTTAATAGCATCGCAGCAATTGCCAATAGTAATAGTGGTTTTAAATAATGGGTGTTTAGGAATGGTCAGGCAGTTTCAAGATTTATATTTTGGTGGTCGAAGGCAATCTACGGTGCTGGGATATAGTTGCCCTAATTTATTAAAAATTGCAGAAGCATATGGTATAAATTCTTATGAAATTAACTCATTAGAATCAGCTGAAACAGTTATCACTCAGGTTTTTAAGGATAGACTTCCAGCCTTTATCAATGTAAAGCTAGAACTTGTTACAGTTGTAAATCCCAAGTTAGTAGTAAATCGTCCGATTGAAGATATGTCACCTCATCTTAATAGAAAAGAATTAGAAGAAATAATGCTTATTGATCTTGCAGAAGAAGTTGGAGTTCCCCAATAATCACCTGTCTTTTGTGGTATAGATTTTATACTGGAAAAGTTGGGATGTTGTTTATATACGCTTAAAAATGCGTAATAAGTGGATAGTCACTCTAAATCCCAATGAATAAGAAGAGCGGGCTTTATAATCTATCCTTCATATGGCTATATAATATTGTTGGGGACAGGACTAAAAGAGCCGTATCTAACTCGGGGTGTTCTTTATGCATGCAAAGCATTAAAATAGAACTATAAATAAAGCCGAGATGTAAGAAATTGGTGTATTTGGAAAGAGTGAAACTATTGAAAAAGATCACGATAATAATACCCTGCTATAATGAACACGAAGTGTTGCCGCAGCTTTACAAAAGATTGTGTGCCGTACTGGCTGGGGTTGACGCTTATGAGTTTGAAATTCTATTGATTAATGACGGCAGCCGGGATAATACTTTAGAGGTTATGAAACATTTACATGAAGGTGATCCGCGTATTTCCTACATTGATTTATCCCGGAACTTTGGCAAGGAACTTGCAATGATTGCCGGGCTTGACCATGCCGAGGGCGATGCGGTCATTATCATGGATGCCGACTTGCAGCATCCGCCAGAATTGATTCCAGAGATGCTTGGCTTTTGGCAGCAAGGCTATGATGATGTATATACCAAACGGAGCAGCCGGGCTGATGAGAGCTTTCTCAAAAGATGGGGCGCTAATACCTTTTATAAATTTTTGCAGCGGGTGACTAAAATTACCATACACCGAGATGTAGGCGATTTTCGGTTGCTTGATAAGCGCTGTGTAGAAGCTTTAAAGCTTCTCAGGGAGACACAGCGTTATACCAAAGGAATGTTTAGCTGGATTGGCTACAACAAGAAAGAAATTATCTTTGATTGTCAGCCACGGGCGGCCGGGGCAACTAAATGGAACTATTTTGGCTTACTAGAGTTGGCTATGGAAGGGATTACTTCTTTTACTACATTTCCCTTAAAGCTGGCCACTATTTTTGGCTTTTCTATTTCTTTGGTGGCCTTTATGTATATGGCCGGGGTTATTTTAAAGACGATGATGTTTGGCGACCCTGTACAAGGGTATCCTACCTTATTATCGGTAATTCTATTCTTAGGCGGTATTCAATTGATTGTTCTAGGCATTATTGGCGAATATTTGGGGCGGGTATTTAATGAAACAAAGCGGCGGCCGCTTTATTTAGTCAATGAATACAATGGTAGAAAAATTACCTATCATAAAGAGTTAATAAATGAAAGACGGAGTAATGATGATGTTTAGACTCATTATAAATAGGGAGATAAATTATGAGTGTAGAAGATATACGTTGGAAACAGCGATATGACAATTTTAGTAAGGCTGTGAGTCAGCTAACTGAATTTGTGGAAAAAGACAGACTTAATAAATTTGAAGTGCAAGGTTTGATACAGTGTTTCGAATATACTTTTGAACTTGCGTGGAAAACGATGAAGGATTATTTGGAAGCACAAGGGTTTGATGTAAAAAGTCCGCGGCAGACGATACAAACTGCCTTTCAGATTGAGTTGGTAGAATTCGGGCATGTATGGATTGATGCCTTGGAGAAAAGAAATCTAATGGCGAATACATATGATGAAAAGGTAGCGGCTGAGGCCGAAGGATTAATTCGCGGGCAGTATTATGCCATAATCAAGGCCTTGCAGGAAAGACTGTCGCAATTATGAATCACAAAATAATCAAAGTAGGTGATTGTCTTGGAGTTTGGCCTTACAGAAGAGGATTTAGCCTATATAAAATCTGTTGTAGCTGGATTTGCGGAGACTAAACAGGCAGTAATTTTTGGCTCACGGGCTAAAGGAAATTATAAAAGGGGCTCGGATGTTGACCTAGCTGTGTTTGGCGAAGATGTTTCATTTTCAACAATAACTCGCCTTCATGCCCGTCTCGAAGAGGATGGACCTCTGCCGTACTTTTTTGATGTTGTTGATTTTACGCATTCCACGCACAAGGAATTAAGGGAGCATATTGAACGCGTTGTAAAAACTATTTATATCCGGGATATGTCTGAGCTTATTTGAGAGACTGTCGCACTATTATGAATTTTATGGTACATCAATGCATTAAATAGCAGTCCAATAAAGAGTTAATAAAGGAAAGACGGAGTAATGATGATATTAAAAAAAATAATTGAGAATGAAACATATTCCTATATTTTCTTCGGAATCTTGACTACGCTGGTGAATTTCATCAGCTATGTTTTTTTTACCAAGGCCGTAGCAATGGATTATAAACTAGCAGCCTCCTTGGCGTGGATCTTGGCAGTGCTGTTTGCTTTTGTTACAAACAAGCTTTTTGTGTTTAATAGTAAAGGCCTAAACTTTATTGCAGCAGCCAAGGAGTTTGCCAGCTTTTTGTTTTTTAGGATACTTTCGTATTTTGTCGATATACTGACAATTATCATTTTGGTAGAGTGGCTGGGGGTTTTCGATCCAATAGCCAAGTTAATCGCCAGCGCAGTAGTGGCAGTACTCAACTATTTTGCCAGTAAGTATTATATTTTTGCGTTGAAATAGAAAGGCTGTGGACTATGGATGTGGGTTATGAGCTAATGGCTCTTGGCTCTTGACGCAGGGCGATGGGGTGACTTTGTACTTCATGAGCTATGAGCCCGGTGCCCAGAGGCATAGTAATCAAATCCATTACTTTGCTACAAAATGCCAATAATTGCTAAAAATACTTGTAGTACTTATTTGTTTATTGTATACTATTAGTTGGGAAAGTTAGTTATGTGAGGGATAAAGATGACAACTATGGTATTTGATCAGAATCGTACAAGTATTGCTGGATTTTTTATTAAATGTGCAGTTTTTGCAACAAAAGTGCGGTTGTAGACTAATACAATCGTATTTTTCTTTTATACCCGATTATGTACGGAGTACTTGGATATTTTGACAAAGAAAAAAGGCAGGAAATCACTTTTTTTTGTAGAATAAGTGATTAAAATATATTTACATATACAAAGAAACGGAGTGTTGAATTGCGTGGGTTATAAACGAGGTATAATATTTTTTCTTCTTCTCTTATTAGGTATAGAATGCGCGGCTCCGGTATTGGCGGCTGACCCAAATCCAGCCGTTGTCGCCCAGTTGTCGCAGCCAAGTACGCAGGCAAGCAGTGACTACCGGCTGAGTAAGTATGATGTGCTGAATATTGTCATCATGGGATTTTCTGATACTCACTTTACAAATTCTTCGGCTGCAGCCAGTACCGCTGGTTTGGCAAATGGCAGTGGGAATAATGCGAATGTAACCTTAGGTGCCAATGATATCATGATTGGCCCTGATGGATATGTCAATCTTCCATATGCAGGCAGTGTAAAATTAGCGGGGCTTACGATACCAGAAGCTACTGACCTTTTGAGTGAAAGACTTGGTGAATACATAAGGATTCCCGGTATGACGATTATTGTCAAGCAATATGGCATGCGCAAAGTATATGTAATGGGTGAAGTTTCCAAACAAGGCATTTATGCCTTAAGTTCGGAGTATATGAACGTCTTTGCCGCTATTTCGAGCGCTGGCGGTATTAGTAAGCGCGGCCGGCCCAAACATATTGCTGTGGTACGTATGGTAGACGGCAAAATGCAAATGCAGGAAGTCAATTTTGATCGATTTATTCAAAAACACGATGGTTCACAGAATTTAGCATTGCAGGACGGGGATATGGTATATGTACCGCGGTCTAATAAAATTGATTTGAATGAAGATATTATGCCGCTAGTGAACTCATTTGCAGTATTTCGGTCATTAACAAACTAAAGGAGCTGTACAAGTGGAAGATAAAGATACAATCGATCTAAGTAAGATATTAAAAATTATATTACAATATAAATACCGTTTGCTGGCTGTTGTGCTTGTAACGTCATTGGCAGCCATGGCAATTGCGTTTTGGCTGCCCAAACAATATGAATCAACAGCCCTTGTCCGTGCTAAAGCCCCAAAAGCAGGCAGTGGGATTTCACTGCAGGCAGCTTCGGCCATTGCTATGCTGGGCGGGGGCGGCGTATCTAATCCTACTCAAAGCTATATCGAAATGATGAAAAGTCGCAGCGTACTTGATCCGGTGATAGCAGAGCTAGATTTACCTAATAAGGATAAGGTTACAAATGTAAGTTTTGCTAAAAGCAATCTTAAGATTCAAAATACTAAGGGCACGGATTTGGTTGAAATAACGGGTGTTGGTCGTACGCCGGAAGAAGCGCAGCAAATTGCGTCAGGGGTTACTTCTTCTTTCCAGCAACTATTGACAAAACAAAATCAATCGGAACAATCGGCGATGGTTAAGTTTTTGAAAGACCGAATGGCTATATCAAAACAGGAAATGGAGCAGGCTGAACAAAACCTTGAGAAATATCGACAAGACAATAAAGTGTTTGAACCGGATGAACAGGGGAAAGCACTTATTAAAAAACTGGCAGAATATGATCAGGTAATAGCCAAGCTGCAAGTGGAAACAGAAACAAATCAGGCAAAATTGCAGCAAGTAAATGGTCAGCTAGCTCAGCAGAACGCAGCGATTACCCAATATAACATTGCCGATAATCCTGGTATTCAACAGATTCGGGAATCTATTACTAAAAAACAAATGGAACTTATTGAACAAGCACAACGATTTACAGATAAACATCCTAATGTAATTTTGCTAAAAAAAGAGCTGGAAGAACTAAAAGTAAAATTGCACGAAGAGGTTAGTCAATCGGTTGATTCGCAGGCTAATACATTGAATCCGGTACATTCTGCCTTGCTTAAAGGCAAAATGGAAGCCGAAACTGAAATTTCCGCAGGACAAGCTGCCTTGGCAGCCGCCAAAAAAATACAGGCAGGTAATGAGCAGGAAATCAGTACCCTGTCGGCTGGCAGTGTGACCTATATTGGGTTAGCACGGCAAGTAAAGATAGCTCAGGAAGTCTACGGTGTATTAGTTAAAAATTATGAGCAAACACGTATTCAGGAAGCAATGGAGAATATGGATATACAGATTGTGGATGAGGCGAATTTGCCTAAAACCCCCTTTGCTCCCCAAAAAAGTTTGATTACGGTGATTGGCGGGGTATTAGGCGTTATGCTGAGTTTTGCTTATGTTTTATTTCGGTACAGCCGAGTAAAAAGAGTTTAATAGACTTTTTGTAAGATCAGGCACATCTACGGGTGTGTAGAACTTTCGAATAATGGAGTGATTGGTATGAGACGTAGGTTGATTTCTATGGCATTGATGTTGTCAGATGCCGTTGTTGTGCTGATAGTACCTTTTCTGGCACTATATATACGTTTTGAAGGTAGCGTAGATAGTCGATATTTTACTATGCTAATGCAATATATGCCATTTATTTTGATTATTCGATTAGGCGTTTTTTATACATTTGGTTTATATAATCGTTTGTGGCGTTATGCTGGCATTAATGAACTGCTTAGTATATTTGGAGCGGTAAGTATTAGCTCAGTAATTTTAATTATGTATATGTATGTCGATGGAGCAACACTGCCGAAAAGTATATATTTTTTAAGCTGGTTTTTTAATACAGCTTTTATTGGAAGCAGTCGTCTCGTTGTGCGCATTATGCATTATCTGCGTCAGCAGCATGATGGAAAGTGCAGCAAGGTGCTGATTATCGGCGCAGGGGATGCCGGAGCCATGATTGCTAGAGAAATAAAGCACCGCTACTTTGATACAAAAAAAATAGTCGGATTTATTGATGATGATCAGAATAAGCAGCACCAAAAGCTACTTGGGGTGAAGGTGCTCGGGAATAGGGAAGACATCAGGCGGATTGCCAGTGAGTGCAGTATTAATGAAATTATTATTGCGATTCCGTCTGCTGGTGGGGCGGTGATTCGTGAAGTCGTCAGGGAATGTAAGGAAACAAAATGCCAGGTAAAAATATTGCCAGGTATTTATGAAATCATTGATGGCAATGTATCAGTACAGCAATTGCGCAATGTAGATGTGGAAGATTTATTGGGACGCGACCCGGTACAGCTTGATTTGGAAGAGATTGCAGGCTACTTGCGTGGGAAAAGGGTGCTGGTAACAGGCGCTGGTGGTTCGATTGGCTCCGAGATATGTCGCCAAATCTCTAAAGTATCGCCAAGTGCTTTGTATCTTTTGGGCAAAGGAGAAAACAGCATCTACGAAATCAATGGTGAGCTTCGAGAAAAATATGCAGCCGAATTTGATATATGGCCAATTATTGCTGATGTTCGCGATAAAGAACGGATAGAGTCGATATTCTCTGAGGTAAGACCGCAAGTGGTATTTCATGCTGCGGCGCATAAGCATGTACCGCTTATGGAAGCGCAGCCTGTAGAGGCGGTACGCAACAATATATTTGGTACTAAAAATGTTGCCGAAGCAGCTGATAGATATAGTGTTGAACGCTTTGTTATGATTTCTACTGACAAAGCGGTGAACCCTACGAGTGTGATGGGGGCTAGCAAACGCATAGCAGAGTTGGTTGTACAAAATTTAAGCAAAAGCAGCAAAACTAAATTTGTCGCGGTTCGGTTTGGCAATGTACTAGGCAGCCGTGGTAGTGTGATACCTCTTTTTAAAAAGCAAATTGCCAAAGGCGGGCCGATAACTATTACTCATCCTGAGATGATTCGGTATTTTATGACTATCCCTGAAGCTTCCCAATTGGTATTGCAGGCTGGTTCGATGGCTCAAGGCGGAGAGGTTTTTGTACTTGATATGGGTAAACCAGTTAAGATTGTTGACATGGCCTGTGATTTGATAGAATTATCAGGATTGGTGCCATACAAAGATATTAAGATTCAGTTTACCGGGTTAAGACCAGGAGAAAAACTATTTGAAGAACTGCTGACAGCTGAGGAAGGTACTGCTTCGACGAAACATAATAAGATTTTTAGGGCAAATTTAAAGCAGGTGAATGAGAATAGGCTATCTTCTGGCTTGTCAATGCTTAATGGTGTTGAGACAGCAGAAGAGATTATTAAAATTATGTCTGGTCTTATACCTACATATAAAAGTGCTAGATTGCAAGAAAACACTGCAAGAAAAAATCAAGCGGTTCATATAGAAGGAGAGCGATATAATGAACGGAACAGGCAATACAGACAAGCAGTTAACGACATATAGTGAGCAATTGAAAAACAAAATGCTACACAAAGAAGCAGTAGTCGGTGTAGTCGGGCTAGGGTATGTAGGATTGCCGTTAGCTGTCGAAAAAGCTAAAGTTGGCTTTAAGGTTATTGGCTTTGACCGCAATGCAGCTCGGGCGGGGCAAGTAAATCGCGGCGAAAACTATATTAAAGATGTTAAAAATGAAGAACTTAAAGAATTAGCTATAAAAGGGCAAATAACTGCTACTACTGATTTTGCTAAATTAAAGGACGTTGATGTTGTTGTTATTTGTGTGCCAACGCCGCTGACCATTACGCGCGATCCTGACATTTCTTATATTGTGAATGTAACCAATGAAATTGCCAAATATATAAAACCTGGACAGCTTATTACACTTGAAAGTACAACCTATCCTGGCACAACCTCTGAAGTTATTTTGCCTAAATTAGAAGCATCCGGATTAAAGGTGGGAAAAGACTTCTTTTTGGCGTTTTCACCAGAACGCGTTGATCCCGGTAATCAGCGATATACGACAAAAAACACATCGAAAGTGGTTGGAGGTATTACCCCGGTATGTGCAGATGTTGCGACAACTTTTTATTTACAAACTATACTAAATGTGGTTCCTGTTTCCTCAACCGCAGTTGCTGAGATGACCAAAGTTTTTGAAAATACATATCGCGCAGTAAATATCGCACTGGTTAACGAAATGATGCTGCTTTGCGATAGGATGGGCATAGATGTATGGGAAGTAGTAGACGCTGCGGCTACCAAGCCGTTTGGCATTCAGACTTTTTATCCGGGACCGGGCGTTGGCGGTCACTGCATCCCGATTGATCCTTTTTATTTAACGTGGAAAGCCCGTGAATATGATTTTCATACTCGGTTTATAGAATTGGCAGGAGAAATTAATATTCAAGCTTCTTATTATGTGGTAGAAAGAGTAAGTCGGGTACTCAGTCAGTTCAAAAAAGGCCTTAATGGTGCCAAAATCCTAGTGCTTGGTGTAGCCTATAAAAATGATATTGATGATTGCCGGGAATCGCCGGCATTAAAAATTATTGATTTGCTATTGAAAGAAAAGGCGTGTGTGACATATCATGATGCATTTATACCAGTGATCAAGGCTCTTCCGCCATACACCTTTGCAATGAACAGTGTGGAATTAACTGACGCGGCAATTAGCGAAGCTGATTGCATTCTGATTACGACGAAACACAGCGATGTTGATTATGAAAGGGTTGTACGGCAGGCAAAAGCAGTTGTTGATACGCGAAATGCCTGCAAGGATATTAGTGCTGATTTGAAACGTAAGGTAACCAAAATATAAGGGGTAATTTTAATGCAAACATATGGCTTTGGTATAATAGGTTGTGGACGTATTTCAAAAAATCATATGGAGTCGATTAAGGCTGTACCAGGAGCAAAATTGGTAGCGGCTTCAGATATTGTAGAAGAAAAGTTAGCAAAAACAGTAGAAAAGTATGAATGTAAAGGATATAGCGATTATCATGAACTGCTGGCTAATCCAGAGGTTCAAATTGTCAATATCTGCACTGAAAGCGGGCTTCATGCCAGAATTGCGATTGAGGCAATGAAGGCAGGCAAACACGTTATAGTGGAAAAGCCAATGGCTATGTCACTAGTAGAAGCAGATCAGATGATTGCTACTGCACAGACGATGGGGGTCAAGCTAGGGGTTGTGCATCAAAATCGCTTTAACAATGCGATTGTCAAGGTGCGCTCAGCATTGGAGAAAGGCAAATTCGGCAAGTTAACGCATGCTTCAGCAGTAGTGCGCTGGAATAGAAATGATGAATACTATAGCCAAGCGCCGTGGCGCGGTACTTGGGCGCAGGATGGCGGTTGTCTGATGAATCAATCCATCCATAATATTGATTTATTACAATGGATGATGGGACCTGTGGAATCACTGTTTGCGTATACGGCGACTAATATGCGCAAGATTGAAGGCGAAGACTTAGGGGCGGTTGTTTTAAAATTTAAAAACGGTGCACTGGGTATGATTGAAGCTACCACGACTATATACCCCAAAAATTTGGAAGAAACACTTAGCGTATTTGGTACTGATGGTACGGCATGTATTGGCGGCATTGCTGTAAATAAGCTGGAATCATGGCGTTTTGCTGGTGATGATGAACATGCTATGCTGGCCGATCAGGATAAAGAGCCGCCAAATGTTTATGGCTTTGGACATGCGGATATTATCCAGGATTTTATGGAGGCCCTTACCGAAGGCAGAGAACCTGCTGTATGTGGTAAAGAAGGTCGTAAAGCCCTGGAAATCATATTGGCAGTCTATCATTCGGTAAAATACAAAAAAGAAATAACTTTTCCATTAAAAGAGGAATTTACCATTGGGTTAGGATTATAGAGTTATTACTTCTATTGAGAAAGAGAGGATTATATTATGCAAGAGCAAAACAGCAAGAACTATTTTGTCCATGAATCCTCTTATGTAGATGAACCGGCGCAAATTGGTGATGGTACAAAAATATGGCATTTTTCGCATGTCTATAAAGATGTACAAATAGGACAAAAATGTAATATCGGACAAAATGTTGTTATTGCCAGTAATGTAAAAATCGGCAACAATGTAAAAATCCAAAATAATGTTAGCGTTTATGAAGGTGTTGTTTTAGAAGACTATGTATTTTGCGGTCCTAGTATGGTATTTACCAATGTGAGAACGCCGCGTTGTGAGTATCCAAGAAATACATCACATGATTATCATACAACCATAGTAAAAAAAGGTGCTAGTATTGGCGCAAATGCAACCATTGTATGCGGAACAACGATTGGTCAGCGTGCCTTCATTGGTGCTGGCTCAGTTGTAACTAAAGACGTACCTGACTATGCGATAGTGTATGGCAATCCAGCCAGAATCAAAGGCTGGGCTTGTGCCTGCGGCGATGTCATGGTAGAGAAGGATGCCGCCCAACTGAATTGTGATCGCTGCAATACACATTTGAAATTAAAATAAAAAGTCCCCTCTAGAAAGGGGTGGCGCGAAGCGACGGGGTGTGTTGTTTCGCTGCTTAATTTATAATATTGTGAGGTAATAGTATGATACCTTTTATAGACTTAAAAACCCAGCAACAAAAAATCCGTAAATCTATAGATGAACGGATTGCTAAAGTGCTCGAACACGGTCAATACATCATGGGGCCGGAAGTCAAAGAATTGGAAGCAAAATTAGCCCAGTATGTTGGCGTAAAGCATTGCGTGACGGTAGCGAATGGTACCGATGCGCTATTGATTGCTTTGATGGCATTGAATATAAAGCCAGGCGATGAAGTGATTACTACACCGTTTACTTTTATTGCTACTGCTGAAGTAGTGGCATTTCTTGGTGCTACCCCGGTATTTGTTGATATAGATGCCAGGACTTATAATCTAGATCCGAATAAGCTTGAGGCGGCTATCACCAAGAAAACTAAGGCTATTATGCCTGTTAGTCTGTATGGGCAATGTGCCGATTTTGATGCGATAAATGCTATTGCTGACAAGTATGGCATACCGGTTATTGAAGATGCTGCCCAGAGCTTTGGTGCGACTTACAAAGGCAAAAAATCCTGTGGGCTTTCTACGATTGGCTGTACTAGTTTTTTCCCAACGAAACCACTGGGGTGTTATGGCGATGGTGGAGCTTGTTTTACCAATGATGATGAATTAGCAGTAAAAATGAGTCAAATTCGCTTGCATGGGCAAGATAGACGTTATCATCATCCGGTTGTCGGTGTGAATGGGCGATTGGATACGATACAGGCAGCAATACTTTTGGCTAAGTTAGAAATATTTGATGAAGAAGTAAAGTTAAGAGTCGAGATTGGTACTAGATATACAGCTAGTCTTAACGGTATTGTAATGACTCCTTATATTAAACCGTATAATACCAGCGTATACGCCCAGTATACTATTCAGGTAGATAATCGTGAAATATTTCAGGAAGAATTAAAGACCGCAGGGATTCCGACAGCGGTTCATTATCCAATTCCGCTTAATTTGCAACCGGTTTTTTCATTTCTTGAACAACCAGAAGGGACATTTACAGTTGCAGAAACGACTGCTAAGCGAGTTATGAGCTTGCCTATGTCCCCATATTTGCGTTCTTTAACGCAGCAACAGATTGTTGATGGAATACAAAAAAATATAAAAAAATAGAAGGATACGATGGCACTACAAAAAATCAAACAATTAATGGCTGAATATGTTTTAAAGAAATCATTTTTGACAAATGTATTGCAATTAATGACAGGAACTGCTATTGCACAAGTAATTCCAATGGCTATATCGCCGATTCTCACACGTATTTATTTACCTGAAGCTTTCGGTATATTTGCTCTATATATGGCTGTTGTAGCAATGTTTTCGGTTATTGTTACAGGGCGATATGAACTTGCTATTATGTTGCCAAAACAGGAAGATGATGCAATCAATATAGTAGCACTATCTATATTGATTGCATCGATGTTTAGTATATTTACGTTGATTTTTGTTTTCTTTTTCGATAAATTTATTATTAATTTATTAGGTAATCCTGGGGTCGGAAATCTGTTGTATTTAATACCTATATCCGTTTTTATGACGGGAATTTACCAAACATTTAATTATTGGTCAAATCGAAAACAACAATATTCAAGACTGGCAATTTCGAGGGTTTTACAGTCTATAATAACTGCTATAGCAAATTTATGGCTTGGATTTATTGGTTTTGGTGTCAGTGGGCTGATTATAGGTGGTATATTGGGACAGATTGTGGCTACTGGAATGTTAGTATGGCAAGTCTGGCAGGAAGATGGTTATCTTAAATATCTTATTTCACGAGATAAGGTTCAGCAGAACGCTAAGATGTATCAAGATTTTCCAAAAATAAACTCCATACATGCATTTACAGATATAATACAGTCGAGCGGAATATTATTTTTAATATCGGCATTTTTTGGAAATACAGTGCTTGGGATGTATTCATTGACTATGAGGGTATTGAAAGCTCCATTGGGATTGATAGGTGCTTCTGTCGCCCAAGTTTTTTATCAAAAGGCGTCATATATTTATAAAAACAATGGAAACTTGGGCACATTTGTAAAGCAAATGTTGACCAAATTGACGCAAATATCGGTGGTTATATTTGTAGGGACTATTTTTTTTGCGACAGACGCATTTGCAAAGGTATTTGGGGAGAATTGGCGAGAAGCCGGGAATTATGCACAGATTATATCTCCATGGATTTTACTAAATTTCATTATTTCTCCATTATCGCAAATTCCTATCATTGTAAATAAACAGAAGGCTGGATTTTGTATAGGAATGATTTATAATATCGCTATCTTATTACCTATGTTTGTAATGGGATATTTTTACCATGATATAATAAAAGCACTTTATATGGTATCGTTATTTTCAGCAATTGTTTTGTTATATTATATATTTTGGATATGCCGTATATCTAAGCAATAGATGCATGGAGGATTATATGAATACCAAAGATTATTGGAATCAACGAGTAAAAAAATATGGTCATACCGGATGGGCTGATTTTGCAACTTATTATTATGATCAAAATCTTCGATTGAAAACACTTAAGGATTTGATAGAAGAGTATAGCGATGAATTTTTAAAAGCTTTAGATTATGGATGTGGGACAGGGGAATTTTCAAATTTACTTGCTCAATATTTTGATAAAGTTATTGCAGTAGATATTGCTGAAGATGTAATTAAAAATGCGATTGCTGCAAACAACAATAGCAGAATTCATTTTCAAACTTATGATGAAGATATTTTTAATTCTCAATATGGATTAATAATTAGTATCACAGTTCTTCAGCATGTAACGGAGGATAGGCAATTAAGTGACTTGATTAGTAAATTCCTTCAATCTCTAGCTCCTAACGGAAAACTAATAATATTTGAAAGTTTTGCTAAAGTTAATTCAGATTATGGCTATATTAAATTAAGAAGAATTGAGGATGTAAAATCATTACTTTTTGATTCTGGTTTTAAGCTTATACAGGAATGTAATTTTTACCATCCAACCGAATTGCCTACTCGATTATATACCAAATACAGAACTAATTATTTTATAAAAGTCTTGAATAAACTATGTATATATAATATTCCTTTTAGTAAATTTGTTTTAAAAAACTTAGCAAAGAAATTTTCATATCACGATAAAGGAATAGTGGACGATTGTGAATCGATTACAAGAATATTGATATATGGAAGGTAAGGCTGGCTGGTATTATTATAGTGAATGGAGATTAAATTTACATGAAAACGATAATTATTGGGTTACCATATTTCGCTAAAAAAATAGCTGCCAGTTTATCAGAATATGACAATGAGAATATTTATTTAGCTTTGGATATAAATTGCAGCAAATTAAATAAAATACAGTACTTGCTAGAATTATTTACAGCAGATGTTATTTATTTAATTGGAGGTACTATATCAAAAAGTAAGGCTGTCAGCCTGGCATTATTTTTAGGTAAAAGGATTATTATGCATTGGGTTGGAACAGATGTTATAAATGCTAGACAAAATTTTTTGCAGAATGCAGTTAATAAGGATTATGTTGAAAAGGTAATGCATTTTTGCGAAGTTGGTTGGATACAGGAAGAACTAAAGCAATTTGGTATTAGTGCAGAAATTATGCAAATTGCTGCTTTTGACAAAATAGTTACACAAAAAGAAAGATGGCCGAAGAATTTTTCTATTCTTTCATATGTAGGTAAAGGGAGCGAAGAATTTTATGGTATTGATAAATTGATAAAACTAGCAAAAGACTTTCCTGATATTGAAATAAAAGTTGCTGGGATAGACAAATATTATAAAACTATTCCTAGCAATCTTAAACTTTTAGGTTGGGTAAATGATATGGATATGCAATATAAAAACTGTGTTGTATACTTGCGGTTACCCAATCATGATGGACTAGCATTTTCAGTACTTGAAGCTTTAGCAAACGGAAGATATGTATGCTATTCCCAAATATTTTCAAATACGATACATGCACCTGACTATATAACTTTGAAAAAAGCTATTAATACTCTCTATGTTGAGTTTATTAATGGGACTTTGCAACAGAATGAAGACGGCATTAGTTTTATTCAAGAGCAATATAATAAATCCTGTGTTCTTGAGAAGATTTGTACTCAAATTCAGGGAAAGCAAAATAAGAAGACGATATTATTTTTATCAGCGCTTGATTTTAAGGAAAAATCTATTCAAGTAATTAGCAAGACGCCACAAGCTTATGTACAAGCTGGCTGGGATGTTAATTATATAGTTGCGCGTGATATAACTAAAAAAGGAAATTATTTTTATGAAAGAGAATTTAATCCACATGGGGTTAATGTGGATAGATTTTATATGCCTTTTTCTGGTTTAATTGATAGAATGAGAAACTATTTTATGGAACTAGTAGTGCGTAAAATAGTAGGGTATATTTCGGTTTTTATGCTAGCCTATTCTGGATTTAAATTTTTAAAACATAATAAAGTAGATGTAATCTATGGATATGAAGTGCATGGAATATTAGCAGTTAATATTTTAAAAATTATGAATACAATAAAAAATGTTAAGGTTATTTCGAGATTTCAGGGAACATTTATGAATGAATATATTACTAATAAACAATTTATCAAGCTGTTATTAAAATGTGATCATATATTAGCCTTATATTTGCCGTCAGATTTATGTATAATGACAAATGATGGAACTCAGGGTGATCGTGCATTGACAAAATTGAAATCTAAGAATTGCTACAATTACCGTTTTTGGGTTAATGGCGTAGATGAGCAAAAATTGCCTTATGAGCGAATAGTAAAAATGAAAGAAACTTTGAATATAAGTAATAATCAATGTGTTTTCTTGACGGTGTGCCGCCTCGAAAGTTGGAAACGAGTTGATAGAGGAATAAATGCGGTTGCTGAATTAATAAAAGAATATAATTTAACGAATGTTGTTTATTATATAGTTGGCGATGGCAGTGAAAGGGAAAATCTTTGTAATTTGATAAAATCTTTAAATATGGATTTACAAATTAAATTAATTGGAGCAATAAATAATTTGGAAGTGAAAAATTATTTAAATATAGCTGATTTTTTTATTTCAACGTATAATGGATCAAATGTGGGAAATCCATTATTGGAGGCAATTCGTGCGCATAAAATTATTTTTACCCTTAATAACGGAGATACCGGTGAATGGATTGAACATAAAAAAAATGGTTTTATTTATAATATTACGGATGATTTAAATAAGCGTATGGCCCAGGATATGTATGAAATAATAATTAATAAGTGTTTAAGGGAAAAAATATTATTCAATATTAAACAGACGGAATTTGAGAAGCTTTGGACGTGGCAACAACGGTTATCAGCAGAAGTATGTGAAGTAGAAAGGTTGATAAGATGAAGTTCACATTAAATTATGATTTGATTATCAGATTATTTTTAGCATCTTCAGTTATCAGTCTTGCGGTTAGCTATTCAAAGATTTATCTTTTCCATATTATGCTAATAATAATAACATTTACATACTTGGTTAAAATTATTAATCAGGGTGGGATTATTCAAGTTAGCAAGTTGCCTACTAGATTACATTATATTTTTTATGTTATGTTTGTTTGGTATTTTATTAGTATATTATGGTCTTGGAATGTTTTTTTTTCATTTCAGTATTTGGTATATATTCTGTTTGGAATTTCTATTATTCTTGCAGTTATTTATTATAGTTGTAATGTAGTTAAACAAGATGAATTATATCAATTATTATCAAAAGTTTTTGTAGTAGAAGTTTTTTTATCTCTTTTAGAAGTGTTTACAAATTTTAGATTACCGCTTTCACCCTATTCTCCATATGCTGTGTATTTTGGACATACAATGGGCTTTGACGATAATTTGAATATGGATCTTATTGACTATCTTATGACTCGTCCGACGGGATTTAACTGGAATCCAAATAATTTAGCTTCAGTTATGTCTACGATATTACCGTATTTTTTATTTCATTCTAATCGCTATATTAAATATATTGGAAGCATATCAGTTTTAACAGTTATTATTGCAACAGCATCACGTGGGAATTTTTTTGCTGTATTGGTAATATTATTTTTGTACATATTTTCTTTTAATAAGCGTCGGGCTGTTGTTGGAGGAATGCTGCTGCTCTTTCTTTTGCCGATGTTTGGAATTGTGGAAAATCTGTTACAGGATACGGATAACAAAACAATTCAAAGAGTATTAACAGTAGCAACATCGGTGCAGTATTATGTAACTTCTGATGATGGCGGTGGGGACTCTATCGGTGTAAGACAGCAATTAATTAAGAATGGTATAAATGGGCTTATTGATACTTACGGCTTGGGAGTTGGTGCAGGCGCATCGCAGCAGGTGCAAATTCAAGCAGATAATACACATGGAACGACTAGTATGCATAACTTTTGGATTGAAATTTTAGTAGAAGGCGGAGTTCCATTTTTTATAACATTTATGTTGTGGTATTTATATATGATTTGCAGATTGTATAGAATTGGGGTATCAGCTCGTGGAAAATTACGTTATTACGGATATGCAAGTTCATTGTCAATGACTGCTTTTTTACTAGCTGCGATTAGTACTAGCAGTGTAATTTACGAACTACCAATGTGGCTAATGTTTGGCTTTGCCATTGCTACGATTAATAATTATACGCGGGAAAAATGCAATTTGAGGAATTTATCGATATGAAGATATTATTATTAGCAGATTCAAGCTCGTCACATACTGTAAAATGGGCGCGTTCATTATCAAGGCAAGGTATTACAATTGCTATTTTTAGCTTGAATTATTGTGATAGGATGCTCTATAGTCAATATCCTAATATTCAATTGTTTATCCAGACCTTTTCTAAAGACGTAATTAGAGGAAAAGAGGGAGCGTATGCTAAATGGCAATACGTAAAGTCCCTAAACGCGCTGAAACATGTTATTTATGAATACCAGCCTGATATTATTCATGCTCATTATGCTTCTAGCTATGGGTTACTAGGTGCTTTATCTGGATTTCGTCCTTTTATTATATCCGTTTGGGGTAGTGATGTTTTTGATTTTCCCAATATATCTATACTTCATAAATTAATATTAAAATTTAATTTAAGTAAAGCAGATAAGATTTTGTCAACGAGTCATGTTATGGTAAAGGAAACGAATAAGTATACTAATAAATTAATTGAAGTTACACCATTTGGTATTGATTTAGATGTGTTTAAGCCACAAAGTGGCAACACTTTATTTAATAAGGATGATATTGTTATTGGCACCGTTAAGGCGTTAGATGAAAAATATGGTATAGAATATCTAGTGCGATCCTTTGCCATATTGAAAGGGAAATATAAAAATATATCCCTTAAACTACTTATTGTGGGCGGAGGGGCACAAGAGACTTATTTAAAAGAATTAGTACAGGTATTAAATATAGAAGAAGACACTGTTTTTACCGGTAAGGTACTATATGATGATGTGCCCGTATACCATAATATGATAAATATATCAGTATTTTTATCCAATAGTGAAAGTTTTGGGGTCGCTATTATCGAAGCCAGTGCCTGTGCCAAGCCTGTTGTCGTTTCCAATATAGGTGGTTTACCTGAGGTGGTGGAAGGCGGAGTTACTGGATTGATTGTTGAACCGAGAAATCTAGACCAAACAGTTATTGCCATTGAAACACTAATATTAGATGAAAAATTAAGAATTAAAATGGGGCAAGCAGGGAGAAAAAGAGTCGAAGGTTTATTTAACTGGCAACAGAATGTGAAACAGATGATTAATATTTATCGGAAGGTCTTAAATGAATTATGAAAATTATTACTGTAATTGGTGCTCGTCCTCAGTTTGTTAAAGCAGCGGTAGTATCCAGGGCGATAGACAAGTATAATCAAAGTGATAAACAAATTGAGGAAGTAATAGTACATACTGGACAGCACTACGATGCCAATATGTCAGATGTGTTTTTTGAAGAGATGAAAATTCCAAAGCCACATTATAACCTTCATATAGGTGGCGGACAGCATGGTGCTATGACAGGACAAATGCTGGCAAAAATCGAAGAAGTATTATTGCAGGAAAAACCTAATGCGGTATTGGTGTATGGTGATACCAATTCAACGTTAGCGGGTGCGTTAGCTGCAGCAAAGCTTCATATACCTGTAGCTCATGTTGAAGCAGGACTTCGTTCCTTTAATATGAGAATGCCAGAAGAGATTAATCGAATTTTGACTGATCGTATTTCTACGTGGCTATTTTGTCCTACGAACACAGCGATAGATAACTTAAAGGATGAAGGATTTCTGCGGAAGACAGCGGGCAACAAGTATTTAGTAGAAAATGTGGGCGATGTTATGTATGATGCTGCGTTATTTTATAAGAAATTAGCTTTGCCTAGTGGGGAAATTTCCCATATATTAAAAGAAGCTAATCATAAATTTTATTTAGCAACTATTCATAGGGCTGAAAATACAGATGATAAGGAGCGATTGATGAATATTATCAGTGCATTGGACAAGATTGCTGATAATGTGCGGGTTATATTACCGCTTCATCCTCGGACTCGCAATATTATCAAACAGTATAATCTTCATTTTAAGCATATAAAAGTTATTGACCCGGTCGGTTATTTTGATATGGTAACCTTGCTTGGACAATGCCAGGCTGTATTCACCGATAGCGGTGGGGTGCAGAAGGAGGCATACTTTTTCCATAAACCTTGCATTACATTGAGGGATGAAACAGAATGGGTAGAATTGGTGGAACGTGGATACAATTTCCTTGTTGGAGCTGATTACGATAAAATTATACAAGCTCAGCAGGAATTAGTCATTAAAGAAATTAGTTTTTCTGAGCAGCTTTATGGCGATGGAACAGCGGGAGTTAATATAGTGCAAAGAATAATTGAGGGACTAAGATGAATATATTACTAATTAATCATTATGCTGGATCACCTAAACATGGAATGGAATATCGTCCATATTATATGGCACAGGAATGGGTAAAGAGGGGTCATAATGTTACCATTGTAGCAGCAAATTATTCACATGTAAGAAGTATTAATCCAGACGTTGATGGAAAATTATCTGAAGAATTTATTGATGGTATACGATATATATGGATAAAAACTTCTACATATTTTGGCAATAGTATATCGAGAGCTATTAATATGTTTGCTTTCGTTAGTAGATTATTTAGGTATAATTGTGATATTTGTAATAATAACAGATTTGATGCAGTAATTGCTTCATCTACTTATCCATTGGATATATATCCTGCGTATTGGTTTGCAACAAAAGCTAAAGCTAAATTGATATTTGAAGTACATGATCTTTGGCCGTTATCACCAATCGAGATTGGCGGTATGTCACGATGGCATCCATTCATTATGGTTATGCAAATGGCAGAGAATTTTGCATATAAAAAGGCAGATAAAGTAGTTTCTATGCTACCTAAAGCTTGTCAGCATATGCAAGAACACGGTATGAGCAAAGATAAATTTGTGTATATACCTAATGGAATTTGTATGGATGATTGGATTGCGAGTAGAAGTAGTACAAAAAAGTCCCCACAAATTGAAGCAATTGATAATTTGAGGAAAGATGGATTTTTTTTAATTGCCTATGCAGGGAATCATAGTAAAGGAAATGCATTAGAAAGTATTCTAAGAGCAGCGGATTTATTGAAAGACTTACCTATTAAAGTAATATTAATAGGGCAAGGTCCAGAAAAAGAATATTTGCAGCAGTTATCCAATAGTTTAGATTTACCCAACATTCTCTTTTTGCCACCTGTAAGAAAGGAGGTTATTCCGTTATTACTAAGTAAAATGGATGTTTTATACATCGGTATGAAAGCACAATCGCTCTTTAGATTTGGAATTAGTCCTAATAAATTAATGGATTATATGATGTCAGGAAAACCTGTTATTAGTGCTATTTATGCAGGTAATGATATTGTTGCTGAAAGTGGCTGTGGGCTTTCTATTCTTCCCGAAAATCCACAAGAACTAGCGCAGGCAATTATAAAGTTATATAATACAGCAGCGGAGGATTTAGTAATAATGGGCGAATCTGGGAAAAAATACGTAAAAGAGCACCACAACTATGAAGTATTGGCTAAAAAGTTTTTAAATGTATTGGGAAATTGAGGATATAGAAATTGGATGAAAGGTGGTAGAACATGAGAGTAGTTACCATTGTTGGTGCGAGGCCACAATTTATTAAAGCAGCACCAGTATCTATAGCATTGGCTTTAAGCCATCATAATGAAATTGTCGTACATACAGGGCAACACTATGATCCTAGCATGTCCGATGTGTTTTTTGACGAATTGTGTATACCAACACCCAAGTATAATTTGGGCGTTGGATCAGGAGGCCATGCGTTTCAAACAGGAAATATATTAATTGGGTTAGAAGAAGTTCTAATAAAAGAGAAACCTGACATTGTTTTGCTTTATGGCGATACAAATTCAACAGTGGCTGGTGCTTTAGCGGCTGTTAAACTTCACATTCCAGTTGTTCATATTGAAGGTGGCGTGCGTTCGTATGATATGTGTGTACCAGAAGAGGTTAACCGTGTGTTAACAGATCGTGTTTCGCATATAATATTTGTTCCGACTAAGTCAGCAGCAGGTAACCTTAAAAATGAAGGCTATGAGTTAATTCTAAATAATGGTGATATTGTAGATATTGAGAATTTGATCTATTCTAAAGATGATATAAAGCAAGGTTTTGGTATTGTATGTAATATTGGTGATGTGATGTATGATGCGGCACTTATGTTTAGCGAAATAGCGAAGGAAAAAAGTGGGATTCTAGAAGAACTAAACCTAAAAAGCAAACAATATGTTTTAGCAACTATTCATAGACCGCAAAATACGGATGATGCAAAAGTACTGTTAGAAATCATAAACGGATTGGATAAAATAAGCGAGAAAACTACGGTAGTGTTTCCTATGCATCCCCGTGTGCAAAAAGCTATTAATCAGTATTTTGGAACTGACTTTTTAAATACCATAAAAAGGAATATAATTATTATCAATCCAGTATCTTATTTTGATATGTTGATATTGGAAAAGAATGCCGGTGTAATTATAACTGATTCAGGTGGAGTACAGCACGAAGCTGCATTTTATAAAATTCCATGTGTTACTGTATTAGATAAAACACCGTGGATTGAATCTGTTGAAAATGGTTGGAATAGATTATGCGGCACTAGCTGTGAAGAGATTTATAATTCTTATGTTATAGCGAAAAACAGTAATCCTATATGGAAAGGACTTTCTTGCTATGGCTATGGTGATGCAGCGAAGCGCTTTGTAAAAGTTGTAGAAAGGATAATGAATATTGCAGTTAAAAAGGAGAACTAGAATTGAATAAAAATATTATGATTCTAGCGCCACATACTGATGACGGAGAATTTGGGTGTGGAGGTACTATTGCCAAATTAATTAATCAGGGATATCATGCCGTTTATGTTGCTTTTTCGGCTGCAGAACAATCAGTATTGCCGCAATTTCCTAAAGATATTTTACGTCATGAAGTAAAAGAAGCGATTAAATGCTTAGGCATAGAAGAAGAAGATTGTTTAGTGCTAAACTTTAGTGTGCGTTGTTTTCCAGAACAAAGGCAGCAAATTCTAGATGAAATGATTAAATTGGGGAAAGAATATCAACCTGAGATGGTTTTTTTACCAAGTCCGCATGATACGCATCAGGATCATTTGGTAATTGCTCAAGAGGGTTTTCGTGCGTTTAAAAAAACAACAATGCTAGGCTATGAAGTCCCTTGGAATAACCTGGAGTTTAAGACTAGCTGTTTTTATGTATTAAACGAAAGCGAGTTAAGTGATAAAATTGCGGCGTTGCAATGCTATAAGTCACAGCAGCACCGTTCATATGCGACAGAAGAATTTGTTCGTAGTTTGGCAATAACACGTGGAACGCAAATAGGACAACGATATGCGGAAGTGTTTGAAATAATTCGGATGATTCATAAGTGAAAGAGGTGTAAGGCTATTTTATTCCAATTCCCAATTAAGAAACTGTGTGAATTTAAGGAGCAATATAATAGTAATCTTGAGTTTATTGTTACAGGCGCATCTACTATTGCGAATCCTAAAGAAAACACTGTTCTCTTTCTAAAGAGGATTAAGGAAGAGAATATGATAAAATTGTCAACATTACGTGGTTGTATTATTATTATTCCGCAAGAACAGCGGGAATTGTGTAAATTTTTAACTGGGGATAATATGGTTATTAGTGCATTTAATCCGCGATTAGAGTATGCACGCGTCTTGCAGTTTATTTTAGATTATGAAGCTCGGCAGAATTATAGTCATACAGAGTGTTTGGCCAAATCCATTGGTAACAACTTTAGTATGGGTAATGGAACTATAATTGGAAATAATGTTGTTATTGGTGATAATGTTCAGATTGGGCAGGATTCTCTTGTTAAAGCTGGTGCTGTAATTAATAATAATGTTGTTATTGGTGATCATACTGTTATTCGTGAGAATGCCGTAATTGGTGGGGCTGGTTTTGGTTTTGAAAGAGATGAGAAGGGTATTCCAATTCGCCTGCCGCATATAGGAGGTGTCATTATTGGAAATGATGTTGAGATTGGAGCATTAACCACAGTTGCATCGGGTACTATTGAGCCCACTATAATTGGAGAGTATACTAAAATTGATGATCACGTTCATATTGCACATAATTGTCATATTGGTAAATGTTGTATTATTACAGCGTGTGCTGAGATTAGTGGAAGTGTTAAGATTGGGGATAATACTTGGTTAGGACCTAATTGTTCAATTATTAATGGTATTAATATAGGAAATAAATGTTTAATTGGGATTGGCGCTGTTGTTAATAAATCAGTAGAAGATAATATGACTATTAGCGGAAACCCTGCTAAGTCGCTTGAATGTATAGTTAAGGAGCGTAAATTACTTAAAATGATTCAAAAAAACATTAAACATAATAATGATTTTAAATAAAAGGGAGGACTTAAGTTTGGAAAAATTCTTACAAGGTTTTACTGAAATGCTGGATACAGTAACAGATGTTACCATGGATACATGCCTGGATGATTTAGACGAATGGGATTCGCTAAGCATTGTAAGCTTTGCGGCTATGTCGGATATTGAATATGGAAAAAAATTAGTAGCAGATGATATTAGAACAGCTAAAACTGTACATGATTTATATAACCTAATTTTTGTTGAGTAGGAGAACCGATTGTGGAAGTTACCTTTAATTTTACTGGTAAACGATTTGTAGTAACTGGCGCGTCTTCTGGTATGGGACGACAAATTACTAAGGAATTAGCATTAGCTGGTGCTGATGTGCTTGCGATTGCAAGAAGGATATCTGAACTCAAAGAGTTGCAATGTGAATATCCGAAGCATATTACAATAGCTAGTGCGGACGTTACTGATTATAGTGCCATTGAAGAAAATGTTAGGGGATTTGTGGACGCAAAAGGGAAGCTAAACGGTAGCGTTCACGCTGCCGGTATTTTAGCTTTTACACCACTACGGGCGTTTGATGAGGAACAGGCTAAAAAAATGATGAATATCAGTTTTTGGGCGGGGTTAAATTTATTGAAGGTAGTAACGACAAGGAAATATGCAGCAGAAAAGACAGCTCATGTGCAGTTTTCGTCCGTTAATGCTCATAAAGGGCAAAAAGGAATATGTGCATATAGTGCAACCAAGGGAGCTATTAGAGGAAGTATGGCTTCAATTGCTATGGAACTTGCGCCCAAAGGGCATAGGATTAATTTGATTAGCCCGGGAATAGTAAAAACGGAAATGACGAAGGATACTAATGTCAGTGAAAATGTATTAAGTGAGTATTTACTAGGGATTGGCACTCCTGAAGATGTAGCGGGAATGGTACTATTTCTATTGAGTAATCGTGCAAGATGGATTACGGGTGCTGATTTTATAATAGATGGTGGGTATTTGGCCTAAAATATATTATAGATGTGGGTGAGCTAATGAGTGTAAAAGCATATATAAAAGCAGTAAC
The DNA here is from genome assembly GCA_021372375.1 of Pelosinus sp. GTDB lineage: Bacteria > Bacillota > Negativicutes > Propionisporales > Propionisporaceae > JAJFUN01. Next base: position 42,031 of record JAJFUN010000118.1, read on the forward strand.
CAGTTATTTGCCTGAGAAAGTAGAAGTAAATGACAAAACCAAAAGACTCACAAAAAAAACAGGTATCTACGAAAGGCATATTGCGGGGCTACAGGAGTGTGCATCGGACTTGGCGGCAAATGCTGCAGAAAAGTTATTTGCAAAATATAATGTATCTCGTGAGAACATAGATTTTATTATCTTATGCACTCAATCCCCAGATTATTTTATCCCTACAACTGCCTGCATTTTACAAAAACGGTTAGGTTTATTAAAAAAATGTGGTGCTTTTGATTTTAATCTAGGCTGCTCGGGATATATTTATGGTTTGTCAATTGCTAAGGGGTTAGTAGAAACTGGACAAGCTAAAAAAGTATTACTATTAACAGCTGAAACGTACAGCAAACATATTCACCCAGAGGATCAAACCGTTAGGCCGATGTTTGGAGATGGTGCTGCAGCTACATTAATCACTGCTGAGAATACGGACAAGGATGGAATTTATTCGTTTGTATTTGGCACAGATGGCAGTGGAGCAGATAACCTAATTGTACCAGTAGGCGGTTTGAGAAATTCCGCAGTGACAACAGCAAGCGTGGAGCAGGTTGATGAAAGTGGCAGCAAACGAACAAATTTTAATTTGTATATGAATGGTAGCGAAATTGGGAAGTTTGCTTTAGATGTAGTGCCGAGTACGGTAATTTCAATTCTTACGCAAGCCAGATTAAAGAAAACTGAGATTGATTATTATGTATTTCACCAAGCTAACAAATTTATGCTTGATTTTTTACAACAAAAATGCGAATTACAAGGATTACCGTTCTGGAATCATCCTGAAAAATGCGGTAATACAGTATCTTCTTCTATTCCATTAGCGATAACGCAATTAGTGGAACTTGGAGAGTATCAAACATTGGATCGAGTTATGACGGTGGGTTTTGGTGTGGGGTTATCTTGGGCGGGGTGTTTATTGGATTTGTCATATTTAATGGACTAAAGTATAGTAATATCATAATTATAAAATATTGAAAAAATTTCTCTTTATTGCGTACACATGCTCTAGGCTGGATTAGTAAAAATCATTTTTGCCCAAAGGGAGAGAAAAACATTGTCTAATTTAATTATTCGTTCTGTACAATCCAGCGATATTCCAGCAATAGCAGCTCTGCATAAAAGAATGTTTTCTACTCATTTTCTTGGACAGTATTCGGAAAGCCTGATTTTGGCTTTTTACAGAGAATTTGTGGATAGTTCTACATTTTTGGTAAGTGACTTAGATGGTAAAATATGCGGTTTTGTCCTAGGCGGTTACGATAGTAATTTAGCTGTTTCCAAAAATAACTTTTTGAGAAATAAGAGAGCTAAGTATATAATTGAATCAATAACCAAACCTAAGATTTATCAGGAAGGACTTAAAAGACTGCTACTGCTTTTGTGGAATCAAGGATACTCCTATACACCGTCGGTGGCAAAATATAGATTGCTGTCTATTGCAGTTTCTCCTGCAGTACAAGGAAAGGGGATAGCGGCTTCTTTAGTTAAACATTTTGAAAAGAAGATACCTCTTGATACTGAGATATACGGATTGTCCGTTAAAAGCAGCAATAAACGGGCGATAGCTTTTTATGAAAAGCTAGGCTTTGAATTGGAAAAGTGTCTAGAAGATGGCTTATATTATACAAAAAAAATTAATCGATAAATGGAGATGGGGTTATGTCAACATTTTTACCTTTTGCTTTGCCTGATATTGGTGAAGATGAAATAAACGAAGTGGTTAATTCTTTAAGATCAGGTTGGCTTACAACAGGGCCAAAAACAAAGCAGTTTGAAGAAGATTTTGCTGATTTTCTTGGTGGTAATGTTGAAGCCATTGCCGTAAACTCAGCGACAGCTGGCTTGCATCTAGCGTTGGAGGCTATTGGCATCGGACCTGGAGATGAGGTAATTACAACTCCCTATACCTTTACATCTACAGCAGAAGTAATTAGATATCTGGGAGCACATCCGGTATTTGTTGATATTGATCAAAATACCTTTAATATTGATGCCAGTAAAGTAGAGTCATATGTAACGGAGCGTACAAAGGCTATTATACCTGTTCACGTTGGCGGACTAGCTTGTGACATGGATAAGATTTTGGCAGTAGCGAAAAAGCATAATATCAAGGTCGTGGAAGATGCGGCACATGCTTTGCCGACCAAATATAAAGGAAAGCTAATTGGAACTTTAGACAGTGACATAACAGTATATAGTTTTTATGCCACCAAAACCATTGCTACAGGTGAAGGCGGCATGATTGTAACCCGGAATAAGGATATAGCAAAGCGTTGCCGTGTAATGCGTTTGCATGGTATCAGTAGGGATGTGTTTGACCGCTATACTTCGACGAAGCCAGCCTGGCATTATCAAATTATTGCACCGGGGTTTAAATACAATCTGACCGATGTGGCCTCATCAATCGGTATTCACCAATTAAAAAAGGCCTGGGCTTTTCATAAAAAGCGCCAGGAGATTGCCAATCGTTATGATGATGCTTTTAAAGATTTGCCTGTTATATTACCGCCGCATGCGAATGAGGGCGATGTTCATTCCTGGCACTTATACGTAATTCGTTTGACTGATGGGGCTAAAATGGAACGCAATGACTTTATTCAAAAAATGGCTGATAAAGGTATTGGCTGCAGTGTACATTACATCCCGCTGCATATGCATCCATATTGGCGTGATACTTATAAGTTGCAGCCCGAGCAATTCCCTAATGCTACGGAAAAATATAATGATATAGTTAGTTTACCTATTTATACAAAAATGACCGATGAAGATATAGAGCGCGTGATTAAAGCGGTGAAAGAGGTTTTAGCTGGATGTTAGCCAAAAGATGTTTTGACTTAATTTTTACTATTCCCGGTGTAATATTACTTATGCCGGTTTTTTTATTCATATCTATATGGATAAAGCTGGATTCTTTTGGACCGGTATTTTTTAGGCAGGAGCGGGTTGGCTTAGCGGGCATTCCTTTTCGCATCTACAAGTTCCGTACAATGATAGTTGATGCTGAAAGGAAAGGCAAACAAATTACTGTTGGGGCAGACAGACGCATTACGCAAAGTGGTCAATTTTTACGCAAGTATAAACTAGATGAGCTGCCGCAGTTATTTAATATACTAACAGGTGAGATGAGTCTGGTAGGTCCTCGTCCAGAAGTACCACGCTATGTAGCTGAGTATCCGGAAGAAATGCGAAAACTTGTCTTATCTGTGCCTCCGGGAATTACGGATTATGCATCCATTGAATATAAGGACGAAAATGAAATACTGGGCCGTGCGCTTGATCCGGAAAAGGCCTATATTGAAGAAGTACTGCCAGTTAAATTAAAATATTATATTCAATATGTACAGCAAAGAAATGTGTTTTTAGACTTTTGGCTGATTATAAAAACATTTTTGGCGATTGCAAGATGATTTAGGCGATAGATGGAGAGGCATTTTAAGTGAATCAACTAAATAGAATAAAAATCGTTAAAATAGCCTTATGGGGAGTCGTTTTCCTATGGCTAGTACTTATTTTTGCTCTGTCAGCACAACCAGCAGAGCGGTCGGATCTTTTAAGTAAAAGGATAACAGGTATTATTGCTGGGGCAATTTCCTGGATTGCTAGTTTGGATATTGATGCTAAGACAATCAATGGTTTAATATCTGTCTGGAATAATGTCGTGAGAAAGTTTGCCCATGGATGGGTTTATTTTATATTAGGAATATTGGTAATTAAGGCAATTACTTATACAAGGTTAACGGGCTTTAAGGCGTATGTTTTGACTTTAGTATTTTGCAGTATCTATGCAGCAAGCGATGAATTTCATCAGTTATTTGTGCCAGGTAGAAGCGGACAGATCAGCGATGTCCTAATTGATTTGCTTGGAGCTGTTTTTGGGATGGTGGTATATTGGTTTTTTAAGAATAGAGGATGATAAGGTTTAATAAGCTTTACAATCCCTCGCGAAAACTAAATGGCTTTCAAGAGTGGAAATAAGCTCACAGTATTGATTTTCGTCCAATTCATCTAGGTTTGTGGCTCCTATTTCTTTGGCGATAAGCTCGCTGACCTGATCTGGCGAGTAGCCTAGTTCATAAAGCTGCCGTTGATAAAACATAATTTCGCTGGACATACCGTGTGTATGCATAATACGCCTCCATAAATGTAATCTTGTTTTATTATATGCACCTTATAAAGATAATAGAAGTGTAGCTCTCAAATTTGTATTTTAAATTTATAAAAGGGTAGTTAATATTGTAGCTGCGGTAGATCATCGGAAGGGCAGCCTTGGGAAAAATAAAAGACCCCCGTTAGAGTACAATGTCATGAAGTTAAGCTTATAGGTTGAATTCCCCAAATAACCGAGTCTTAACGGCAGATTCCTTTGAAAACATGAATAATCAATTCAAAGATATGCCGAATATTTCGATTGATTATGCAGTTGCCGAGAAGTCTAAGCGAGTTGTGACTGTGCCGCTTACAACCTATTGGAATGATGTAGGCATCGTGGGATGCACTCTATGATGTCATGGGCAAAGATGATCAAGGCAATGCCATAAAAGGTGATTGTATTACCTTAGATTGCAGTAATACTTTGATGATTGGTCGAGCACGGCTGCTGGCGGGAATTGGTTTAGATGATTTGCTGGTTGTGGAAACAGATGATGTCATCGTTGTCGCTAAAAAAGGAGAGTCTCAGAAAGTTAAGCAGCTGGTAGAAGAGCTGAAAAACCGCGGCAGACGAGAAGCGGATGAGCATACTACTATGTATCGCCCATGGTGAAGCTATACCGTATTAGGCGAGGGTAAGGGCTACAAGCTCAAGAAGATAACGGTGAATCCGGGACAGCGTCTTAGCTTACAAATGCATTATCACCGCAGTGAACACTGGATTGTCAGCGGCGGTACAGCTAAGGTTACGTTAGGTGATGAAGAAAAGTTTGTGCATGAAAATGAGAGCGTTTTTATTCCTATGTCAACTAAACATTGTCTGGAGAATCCCGGACGTATTCCTTTAGAGATAGTCGAAGTACAAAACGGCAAGTATCTGGAGGAAGATGATATCGTAAGATTTGAAGATGTGTATGGTAGGGTTTAAGTAAAATTCAAGTGCCTAAAATGATGAAAATCAAAAAGAACCGCGTACGAAAAAGCGTACCCGGTTCTTTTTTTGTATAAAAATGTTGGCAAGCAAAAATATGCGGTGAGCATGAACTCTTTTTAGCTGGTCGGCATAAACTGGATATTACAGGTGAGAAAGCTGTTCAGCCAGCATTGGAGTTAAGTTGAGTATAGCCAATAGACCTTAAGAAATTGGAGGTGTAATTTATGCAAAAAACAGCTCTAATTACTGGTATTACCGGTCAAGACGGAGCCTATTTGGCTGAATTATTATTAGAAAAGGGTTATATCGTTCACGGCATCAAACGCCGTTCATCATTATTCAATACCGATCGTATAGATCATCTCTACAAGGATCAGCATGAAGAGGATGTGCGTTTTTTCCTGCATTATGGAGACATGACCGATTCTACAAATCTCATTCGCATCATCCAGCAAGTACAGCCGGATGAAATCTATAACCTTGCAGCCATGAGTCATGTCCAGGTATCTTTCGATACGCCTGAATACACAGCGAATGCCGATGGTTTGGGAACATTACGTATTTTAGAAGCCATTCGTATTTTAGGGTTAGAAAAGAAAACTAGATTTTATCAGGCTTCAACAAGTGAACTTTATGGTTTGGTACAGGAAACTCCGCAAAAAGAAACAACACCATTCTATCCACGCAGTCCATATGCAGTGGCTAAGCTCTATGGCTACTGGATTACCGTAAATTACCGTGAAGCATATAATATCTATGCGTGCAATGGCATCTTATTTAACCATGAATCTCCGCTGCGTGGGGAAACTTTCGTTACACGTAAAATTACTCGCGCTGCAGCTCGTATCAAGCTAGGTTTGCAGAAAAAACTCTATCTTGGCAACCTCGACGCTAAACGTGACTGGGGCTTTGCCAAAGACTATGTCGAAGCCATGTGGCTCATTCTCCAGCAGGAACAGGCTGAGGACTTTGTTATTGCAACAGGTCAGACTACTAAAGTACGTGACTTTGTTGAGGCTGCCTTTAAAGAAATTGGGGTAGAAATGCTATGGCAGGGTAGCGGTGTTGAAGAAAAAGGCCTTGATAAAGCAACAGGAAAGGTGCTTGTTGAAGTTGATCCGCGTTATTTCCGTCCGACTGAAGTTGAACTTTTGTTGGGTGATCCAAGTAAAGCAAAAGCTAAATTAGGCTGGGAACCCAAGACGACTTTGGCGGAACTTGTAGCTATGATGGTGCAGGAAGATCTGAAGTCCGCTGAGCGGGATGTACTTTGCGAAGAAAACGGCTTTGAAGTACGACAGTATAATGAGTAACGGGCTGTGGGCTACGGGCTGTTGGCGATGGGCTAAGTAATAAGAAAGGGCTATGAGTTGTGGGCTGTTGGTAATGAGCTATAAGATAAAAGCTACTACGGACATGAGTATGGGGATTAAAAGCCCAAAGCCCATAGCCAAAAGCTCATAGCCCGTTGCTCACAGCGCGTCGCCCATCCCTCATCGCCAGTATCTGAAAGGACTTGATTGTATGGAGAAAGATGCGAAAATTTATGTAGCCGGGCATCGAGGCATGGTAGGCTCGGCAATTGTTCGATGCTTAAAGAAGAGTGGTTACACAAATATAATTGAAAAAACATCAAAAGAACTTGATTTAAGAAGACAGGCTGCGGTTGAAGATTTTTTTGCCAAAGAAAGACCGGATTATGTATTTTTAGCAGCTGCTAAAGTTGGCGGGATAATGGCAAATTCGACGGCGCTGGCTGATTTTATGTATGATAACATGATTCTGGAGATGAATGTGATTAAAGCAGCTTTTGTAAACAAAGTAAAGAAATTAATGTTTCTTGGTAGTTCGTGTATTTATCCGCGTCTGGCGCCACAGCCCATGCCGGAAAGCTGCCTCTTGACAAGTTCCCTAGAGCAGACCAACGAAGCATATGCATTAGCCAAGATTGCCGGACTTAAATATTGTGAATACTTAAATAAGCAGTATGGGACAGATTATATTAGTGTAATGCCGACAAATCTTTATGGCCCGAATGATAACTATCATCCGGAGCATTCGCATGTATTGCCAGCCTTGATCCGCAAATTCCATGAAGCGAAAGTAAACGGCTCAGCAGAAGTTGTAGTATGGGGAACAGGGAGGCCGCTCCGCGAATTTTTATATGTAGATGATTTAGCTGATGCCTGCGTATTCTTAATGAACAATTACAGCGGCAATGAAACCGTAAATCTTGGTACCGGCAAGGAACTATCGATAAAAGAACTTGCTGAAACTGTTAAGAAAGTAATTGGCTTTGCAGGCAAGCTGGTATTTGATACGACGAAACCAGATGGAACGCCGAGAAAACTGCTGGATGTAAGTAAACTTACAAAGCTAGGCTGGCAGTATAAAACGGAGCTTGAAGATGGTATCAAATTGGCTTATGATGATTTCTTGCATTCAGCAGTAAGAGTAGAAAGATAATCACGGAATATGGGAGGCCAGGTTCTTAGTTTCGGTGGCTCTTGGCTCGTTTATTTTATTTTTGGAATATTGCTGGTATAATAAAGACAGAGCATTAGTAAAGAGGTGTCCTATGAAAATAATTATCCTTGCCGGCGGCGGCGGCACACGGTTGTTTCCATTATCGCGAAGCTGCTTTCCCAAGCAGTTTATGAAGGTTGAATCAGAGCTTTCGCTCCTGGCAATGACAGTAAAAAGATTTTTGAAGCTGGTTAAGCCTGCTGATATTGTTATTGTAACGAATAAGGAGTATTTTTATCATGTAAAATCAGATTTGGCTGTCTGTGGCGCCGAGGATGCTAATATTTTATTAGAGCCTGCAGCTCGCAATACCGCGCCGGCCATTGCGCTTGCAGCTCGTTTTTGCTTAGATAAATTGGGGGCCACAGCAGAGGAAGTAATGTTTGTTTCTACTTCTGATCATATTATTCGGCCCACTGAGGTATTTACTAAATTCGTTGAACAAGCAGCAACCATGGCAACTGCCGAAAAAATAGTAACACTGGGTATAAAACCGGATAAGCCGGAAACAGGCTATGGCTATATTCAGGCAGGCGAACCTTTTGCAGGAGGATTTGTCGTGGAATCATTCCGAGAAAAGCCGGATTTGGCTACAGCCCAGCAGTATGTAGCAAGCGGCAATTATTATTGGAATTCAGGCATGTTTGCCTTTTCTATTAAGTGTATATTAGAGGAACTAGAAAAGTATCAGCCTGATATTTATGCCTTAACGGCAGATTCCTTTGAAAACATGAATAATCAATTCAAAGATATGCCGAATATTTCGATTGATTATGCAGTTGCCGAAAAGTCTAAGCGAGTTGTGACTGTGCCGCTTACAACCTATTGGAATGATGTAGGCTCGTGGGATGCACTCTATGATGTCATGGGCAAAGATGATCAAGGCAATGCCATAAAAGGTGATTGTATTACCTTAGATTGCAGTAATACTTTGATGATTGGTCGAGCACGGCTGCTGGC
>JAJFUN010000152.1 GCA_021372375.1 Pelosinus sp.
CGGAATATCTGCAATTCCTTTAAAGGCTATTATATTGACGGCAGCTGCTCCTGTTTTTTGGGCTGCTTCTAATATTGTATCGAGAATTGCTTCAGAAAAGTCCGCTGCCAAAGGAGAAAAATTAGATATGTTCGGCTTGGTAGTTTGGTCCGGACTTATACCACCAATTCCTCTTTTAATTTTCGCTTTAATGATTGACACTCCTCAGACATTAATGAATGCAATCACCCACATGAATGGTATGTCAGTGTTTGCAGTATTATATTTAGCATTTGGAGCAACATTGTTCGGCTATGGTGTGTGGAGCAAGTTAATAGCAAAATATCCTATGGGAAAAGTTGCACCGATTTCTCTCTTGGTTCCAATAACAGGATTATTGACAGCAAGAATTGTCCTCTCAGAACAGCTGTCCGGCATGCAGTGGCTTGGAGCATCTGTAATATTAACCGGCTTGATAATTACTAACGTTAACTTTGATATATTTACAAATTTTATTAATAAACAAAGACCAAACAGTGAAGTAAAATAAAGCAAATAAACCCGAATTACCAAAAGGAAGGAGAAAAACATGAAAATTAATTTTAAAAGCCTTTTATATGAAAAGAAGCCATTTTTGGGCACTTTTGTCCAGTCTGCCGCTCCTGAGTTTGTGGAGGCCGCTGCATATGCCGGCTTTCGGTACGTGGCCGTCGACTTGGAACACACCTATTACGGCGTTGAAAAGACTGCTGAGCTGATCCGGGCAGGCGAAGCCGCTGACCTTGCCATGCTGGTTCGTGTCCCGTCACTGGATGCGACATGGATCAAGAAGTCGCTTGACTTGGGTGCCTCAGGCGTCATTGTGCCAAACATAGATACGCCTGAGCAGGCCGCGCAGGCAGTTCAGCTGTGCAGTTTTACCCCGGAGGGCATCCGCGGCGCCTGCCCCGGTGTCCGGGCAAACCATTACGGCGCAGGCGGAAGCGAGTACTATGCCGATTCCAACCGCGACGTGGCCATCATGGCGCTGGTAGAGTCGCCGGAGGGAGTACGTAACTTTGATGCTATCGTGAGAACACCCGGCCTCACCGCTGTATTCTTGGGACCCGTCGACCTGTCAGTGGCAATGGGACTGAAAGGCGACATCACCGCTCCGCAGGTGCAGGAAGCTCTGATGACAATGATTCACAAAGCAAACGCCGCCGGCGTACCAGTGGGCGCGTTGGGCCTGAATGCAGCTTTTGCACGTCACCTGTTTTCCGAGGGACTAGATTTTCTTGCCTACGGCATCGATACCATCCTAATGTATCAGAAGTGCCGTGAAATAATGGAGAGCGTCTTCGAAAAATAGATAATCCCTTCCCAATAAGCACAACAAAAAAAGGGGCATCATCGTTTCAAACGGTGATACCCCTAAAAACATCCTCTTATTAATTTTATTTTAAAATACTAAACCGTTACTTTGATGAACTTACTTCTATTTTCATGTAAGGATATTGTGAAAATGTTTCATTTAATATTGTAATTTTTGTGCCGGTATTTGGATTCATAACACTT
>JAJFUN010000106.1 GCA_021372375.1 Pelosinus sp.
GGACCGACCCCGACTGTCAACCTTACTTAAATGAAAAAATTTAACGTTTCCACCAAATGTAGGCAATCACACTCCCCCCCCACAATGCTGTTAGAATTTGATAATCCCAAATTGTTTTAAAGGTAACCAAAATATAGAGTAGAACGGTAATGAATGTAAAAGTAGCTACATCGTATATTACATTGCAAAATCTGCTTCTATGCGTTACCGGCTTTTTAGGTAAAAAACTCTTATACCAAGGAATAGGTGTTTGGCGAAGGCTGCTGCGCAGCATTGTTTCACTGATAATAGGTACAGGCTGTGTATCATCTTTTGAAACTCTTAATGGCTGCCCGCAGCGGCGACAATATTTTGCATTGTATATAATCTTCTGACCACAAGAATCGCAATACATAATAACCCTCTCATACATTTTATTTACTAATAGGTTTCCCATTTACTGCACTTTTTCTTTCATTAAATTCTACAAAAAATAAAATGTTAAGTTTATGCAAGTATTTGAATAGCATAAAACAAAACTGACGTGGAATTCACCCACGTCAGTTTTGCTTACATTAAATGAAATTACTTACTTTCTATTAATATCTTTTACTGTTACATCAGGCGCATGGTATCTGCGAAAATAGTAGGTGTGTGATAATCGACTAAGCAGCATACTGAAGTATCGCCAGCCCAAAGTAGTATGTAAGATTAAGTAAGCCAGAAAAATGGAAGTCAATATATATATATACTGTACGATTCCCCAATTTAACAAAAGCCCAGCCAGCTCATCCTTGCATAGACTGTTTAGCAAATAGGCTGCAGCAGGTATGGTTGTTAGATAATAAAAAACAATTGCCAAGATTGGACTTGCCTCCACGGCCTTGGCCGGACAATAATTCATGCAAGCCATGCAGCTATCACAAGCATATGTCCAGTACGGCCGCTGATTTCTTTTGCCGGTCATAGTTATAGCCTGTTTAGGACAAATCCGGGCACATAGCCCGCAGCCTGCACATTTGTCAGAAGCAAAAAATAGTTTTGACAGCATAAATTGGGCGACAACCAGATAACCAAACGAAACTGGCGCTAGCCATATACCGATGATGAGCGGAAGTATACTCGCAAAGTACACCTTGCCTGCCAAAACCATTTTAGTAAAATGCTGTACTCGCGGCTTAGCCGCCGCAATAATAAATTCCGCGTTTTCTTTACTTAAGCCCCAGTGGAGAGCTGTCCAATTGCTCGGCATATCCACCCCCATCACGCCTCGTACTTTATACCCTTTAAAAAATAGTAAACATGCCGCAAGATAGCCTGCTGTCCCCTCCATTCCGGGAAGAGAAACCCCCTTTATCCTTGTTCCAGCCCGTGAAGGCAAAACTACGGCAGCTGCACCACTGCCTCGCGGCAAGTGTAATATCTGTTTTACCACCAGCCACGGAGTGGTAAACCCGTGTGTAGGCAAAGTAAACACGCACAATGTTTTGCCATCAGGTGCTATGTTCAGCTTGGCTCTCTTAATTTGCTGCATACTTATTGCTAAGCCAAGCTTCTCGGCAATTTCAGCAAACCAGGCTGCAATTTTATAAGAATTACCGGTACCAGTCATAAAAAATATCGCTACCTTTTCAAACATGCTCTCACCTCATGTGTGATAACGTTTCCAATGCAAAAACAGGGAATGTCTCCATAGAAACATTCCTTGTTTATTTCGAAAAAACCTTTATTAGCTGGCTTTGGCCGCTGTATTTGTCAGTACTTTGCGTGATTCTTTCTTGCTGAGGATTACTCTTTGCAAAATGATAAAGACGCAAAGGAGAAAAGCCACAGCAATTCTTGTCCACCACGAACTAAGTGTTCCCTGGAACATAATCAAGGTCTGAATAACGCCCTGAATCAAGACACCAAACAAGGTACCTGTCATAAAACCAATGCCGCCCGTCAGTGGCGTACCACCGATAACCGCGGCCGCGATAGCATCCATCTCCAGGCCGATGCAGTGCAGTCCATAGCCTGAGAGCATATAGAAACTAAATACAATACCAGTAAGTCCTGAGCAAAACCCGCTAAGGGTATATACAAGGATTTTGGTCCGTGCAACAGGCAATCCCATTAATAGGGCTGACTGTTCACTGCCGCCAATCGCATATACGGTCCGCCCAAACTTCGTATAGTTTGCCAAGTAAAGTGCTGCCAGCAAGGTAACCAAGGCAATGACCACACCAATCGAAATAAAACTATCAAAAGGTAGCGGTATGCGAAACTGCGAAATAGCCTGATAGAGCGGATCAGAAATCGTAATGGTATCAATGCTAATTACATAACATAAGCCGCGTGCCATGAACATGCCAGCCAAAGTAACAATAAACGGCTGCATCTTAAAGCTTTGGATTAAGTAACCCATCACAAAGCCAAATAGCGAACCCATAATCAGCATTAAAGGAATGACTAGGAAAGGACTCATATGCACCTTTTCCAGTAAATGCGCCGAGAGCATACAAGTCAGAGCCACTACGGCGCCAACCGATAAATCAATGCCGCCGGTAATCAAGACAAAGGTCATACCAATTGAGGTAATAATCAAAAAGGCATTATCAATGAGTAAATTAAGCAGTACCTGCAAGGAGAAAAAACCATCGTACATGACCGATCCTACAGCAAACAATATAGAAAACAAAAATATTGTGATAAATAAGCCTAAATATTTAAGATTTGACTGCAGCTTTTTCACTTAGCTCCCTCCTATTCCGGGCAAACTTGCCTAGCGCCGCTTTGCGGAACTCTTCTGACTGTATCAGGCAAATCACAATAACAACCACTGCTTTTACAACATAGGTAATTTCAGGCGGCACACCAATTGCATAAATGGTTGTCGTGATGCTTTGTAGAAAAAGTGCGCCAATCAAACTGCCAATCAGCGAAAACCTGCCGCCGTCAAGTGAATTGCCGCCCAGCGCGACTGCTAAAATAGCATCCATTTCAATAAATAAGCCGGCGTTATTACCATCGGCACATTTTACATTCGAGCTGTAAATCAGCCCGGCCAGTCCCGCACACACGCCGCAAAAAGCGTAGATCCAGAAAGAAATGCTTTTTACCTTGATCCCAGAAAAACGGCTGGCAACTTGATTGATACCGATTGATTCAATAAACAGCCCGAGTGCTGTTTTACGGGTAAGATACATGGTAAGGGCAAACACTGCCGCAACAATGTATACAGAAAACGGCAAACCAAGTAAATAGCCTGCGCCAATATACTGATAAGGCGTATAATATATGGTTATAATCTGACCTTGCGTCAACAGCTGGGCAATACCGCGCCCGGCGGTCAGTAAAATCAGTGTAGCTACTACTGGCTGAATTTCTATGCGCGAGACCAAGATGCCATTCCACATGCCTAAAATTGCAGAAACACCTAACGCAATTAAAATAACTAACGGCAGCGGCATCGCGGTACCTGATGCATTGGCCCCGTTAACCATCTCCAAACTGCCGCCGATAAGCGTAGCCGCCACGGCGCCTGAAATAGCCATTACCGAACCTACCGAAATATCAATGCCTTTGATAGCAATAACCATTGTCATGCCGATAGATATTAGCATTAACGGCGCCGCTCGGTTTAAAATATCGATTAGACTGCCATACAAGTGCCCATCCTTAATTTCCAGAACAAAGAAATTCTTGGTAAAAATAAAATTAAATAGCAATACTAATAGTAAAGAAAGAATTGGCCAAAATTCCCTTGAGCCAACAAAACTTTTTAATTTTTTCATTATATTTTCCATATTAATGCACCCCTGCAATAGTTTGCATTACTATACTTTCTTGTACTTCATTGCCTGCGAGCTCGGCAATCTTTTTCTTATCGCGCATAACAGCCATACGACTGCAGCACCTGAGCATTTCATCCAGTTCAGAAGAAATAAACATAACTGCCATGCCGTCACTCGCCAGTTCCAAAATCAGCTTTTGAATCTCTGCCTTGGTTCCTACATCAATACCGCGCGTTGGTTCATCTAAAATCAAGAGCTCCGGATTAGTCAGGAGCCAGCGTCCTAAGATTACCTTTTGCTGATTGCCGCCGCTTAAATTCTTGACAAGCTGCTCGCTGCTCGGCGTACTGATACTGAGTATTTTAATATACTTCTCGGCAAATTCCTGCTGTTTTTTCCGACTGATATATTTACTCCAGCCCATCTTGGCCTGTAAGGCCAGGATGATATTTTCACGAATGGTCAAATTGGCAATAATTCCTTCGCTTTTGCGGTTCTCCGGACAAAAAGCCATGCCTGCCTTCATGGCTTCAATCGGCTCGGCAACCTTTTTCTTTTGCCCCTGTATCAGCATTTCCCCGTCATCTGGCTTATCAATGCCAAAAATGATTCTTGCCACTTCTGTGCGGCCAGACCCCAAAAGTCCAGCAAGACCAAGTACCTCACCTTTGTTAATATCAAGGTCGAACGGATATATTGTACCTTGCTTCTGCATATTATGCGCCGCAATATAAACTTCTTTGCTGCCCGCGTCATCGGCTGCATCAAGTTTACTACACGAAGATAACTCCGCAAGGTCTTTGCCTATCATCTTGGCAACCAATTGAACTCTGGGCAAATCAGCGGTAATGTATTCACCGACCAGCGCCCCATTGCGCAAAACGGTAATGCGGTCACATACCTCATAGACCTGCTCAAGAAAATGAGTAACAAAAATAATTCCCAGGCCTTCCTGTTTTAGCTGACGCATAACAGTAAATAATTTTTCTACTTCGCTGGCATCAAGGCTTGCCGTAGGTTCATCAAGTATCAACACTTTAGCAGAAACATCAAGGGCTCTAGCGATAGCCACCATTTGTTGAATAGCCACTGAGTAATTATCAAGCGTTTTGGTTACATCAATGCGAATATTTAGCCTGCCTAGCAATTCTTCAGCCCGTTTCTCCATTGTATTCCAGTCTATTCTGCCCGGCTTCATGGGCTCACGCCCGATAAAAATATTTTCGGCCACTGATAAATTGGTGCATAGATTGACTTCCTGATACACTGTACTAATTCCCAGTTCTTGCGCATGACTAGGCGTGCGCGCCAGTATGGCCTGATCTTCTAAAAAAATCTCACCGGAGTTTAGTTTTTCCACCCCTGTCAACACTTTAATCAAGGTGGATTTTCCTGCGCCGTTTTCACCCATCAGCGCATGAATTTCGCCTGCATACAATTGGAAATTCACACCTGACAGTGCCTTGACACCAGGAAAAGTTTTGGTAATATTCCTCATCTTCAAAATTGGATTAGTCTTGTTCATTTCTGACTACTCCTTACTATATAAATTTTTTGCTCTCGCCAAATCCGGCTAGTGCAGGAATGTTGTCCAATCATTCCTACACTATGGACTTGTATTAAGAGGGGAAAATTGAATTCATCAAGCACAATATAATAGCTAAACATCTGCCTCCTTCTTTTGCAATAAATGCTTTGTTCTATCTTTATTATAAAAAACTAAGCTGTTAAAGTATTTAGAATAATACGCAATTTTTTATAGTTTTCCATCCCCTGCCGAGCGAACAATAAAGAGGGCCAGTCTCTATCTTGAGACAGACCCTCTTTCATCGTTTGACTGGAATTTCGCTTAAGTAATCGCTTAATACTTACGCCACTGGTATTCCTGTGCAGCATTTTTTTTGGTAAATATGCCTTCTGCTGTAATTATTTTTATCGGCAATTTTTTGCCTATACTATAATCTTTGATTGCTTTCATCAGCTCCGGACCTAATAAGGGTGTACATTCTACGGTACAATTTAACTTGCCGCTCATAATAGCACTAAAAGCTTGCTTGGTGGCATCAACCGAGACTACCAAAATATCCTGCCCAGGTCTTAGTCCGTATTCGTCAATCGCCTCAATCGCCCCAAGTGCCATATCATCATTGTGGGCAAAGACTACATGGATGTCCTTGCCAAACTCATGTAAAAACTCCAGCATTGTTTTTTTTCCTTCGGTTCGCGTAAAATTAGCGGTCTCAGACCCCATAATTCTAAAGTTAGCGTGAGCTGTCAAAATTTCTTCAAAGCCCATTTTACGACCAATTGCCGGCGCTGAGCCATTCGTGCCGCACAGTTCAATAATATTGACCGGATTATTCCCCGGCAGTGTATCTACCAGCCAACGAGCCGCTTTCCGTCCTTCTTCTACAAAATCGGCGCCGATAAAGGTCGTATAAAGCCTATCATCATCAATATTGATCGTCCGGTCGGAAATAATTACAGGAATCCCTGCCGCCTTTGCCTCGCCAAGTACCTCATCCCAGCCGTATTCAACTACCGGAGAAAAGGCGATAACATCCACACCGTCCTTAATAAAGGTCCGTATATCAGCAATCTGCTTATCCTGATGCTGATTTCCTTCAGAAAATCTGAGCTCAATTTTGGCGGCAGAGGCCGCATTTTTGATGGATTCTGAGTTGGCCAGACGCCAGACACTTTCTGCTCCGACTTGTGAAAACCCTACCACTATACGTTTTTTCTCAGGTCTAATTTCTTCACTAGCTTGTTTCTGCTGCAGGTATTCCGCCAGATTATCTGCTGTGATCTTGGTGCTGCGCAGAATTATCTTCTTGGGAATCCCCTTTTCCTGATGTAAAATATCCACAGCATACTGCATAGCTTCTTTGCCGCCAATCGGACAAGTAAACGTTCCCTGTAACGCTCCGTCCCTTACCAGCTTCAAACCTCCATCTTCACCGGACAAACCGTCTACACCAATGATCTTTATATCGCTCCTGCCAAGTTTTTTCACCGCACGATAGGCGCCTAAAGCCATCGGGTCATTATGCGCAAAAATCATATCAATTTTGGGATTGCGCGCTAATAATTCCAGCGTCTTATCTTCCGCTTTATCCCGCTGCCAATCAGCCACAATTCGCCCCGCAATTTTAATATTGGCATGTTTTTCCACTACTTCCCGAAAGCCATCGCTGCGATCCCGTACAGGCGGCGAATCTGACAAGCCTTGAATCTCTATCACATTCCCCCCCTTGCTGCCAAGCATATCCACAGTCAGATTGCCGGCAGCGCGGCCGATAAGCTTGTTATCAGGACCGATATATAAGCTATAATCATACCCTTCTACGGCTCGGTCAAGCACAATGACAGGTATTTTCTTATAAGCCTTCGCCACTACAGGTGTGAGCTCCGCCGCGTCATGGGGCGAAATAATCAAAAGATCAATTCCTTCCCTGAGCAATTCATCCACGTCTTTTTTCTGTTTTTGACTGTTTTGCGCGGCGTCAGTAAAAATAACCCGGATATTTTTATGTTTGGCTGCCGCCATGGCGATTTCCTCATTCATTGCCACCCGCCATGGCTCGGTAAGGTTGGCCTGAGAAACCCCAATCAGATAGGTTACCTCATCCTCGTCAGTTGCGGCTCTGCTCATATCATAGCCAGCAAAAGCCGCAGCAGCAATCAGGCATAATCCGATAAAAAGAACAAGGCGCGTTTTGGTAAACACTTAGACCTTCCCCTTTCGATATTCCGCCGGAGAAACTCCCAGTACTTTTTTAAAGGCTGTGCTAAAATAATGCTGACTGCTATAGCCGATTTGCTCGGCGATTTCATATATTTTTTTATGCGGATCAGCCATCAGCGAAATAGCCATGTTCACTCGAACCTGGGTTAAATAATCAATAAATGAAACGCCGATTTCCTGTTTTAAGAGACGGCTTAAATATGTAGCGCTTATCTGCATTTCTTCTGCTAAATCCTGAAGGGATAACTCTTCTTTATAGTAGTTTTTCTCAATATATTTTTGCGATAATAACACAATTGGGGTAAAGGATTCCTGTTCTCTAAACGACCGCTGTATCTCCTCATAGGCCGCAGCAAGCTCAGTTACAGGATTGTCGACTGATTTTTTCTGCACCAGCACAATGCGTTTCAAGTACTTTTCAATATATTTTTCAAGACTGCCGGTCAGCTCTAACAGTTCTTCTGACTTTAGATGGCCTACAACAACGATATCCCCTGCACTACTTGTAATAATATACGAAGCATAATACCGCCGGCACACTTCTTCAGTAATGTTTTCAAGAGCAAATAGGAGCAGCTGATTATCCCACTTATTCAGTAATTCACCTTTATTAAATTTTTCAATTACTTTAATAACCAAGAGCACACTTGCGCTCTTAAACGGCAGTGAAAAAAAATCCAGCTGTTCTTGTATCTCAGCAGGTAATAAACGAGCGCCAAGCCAGTCATTAAGAAATTGCGCCTGCAGATACGGCATACTTTTTTCCAGTTGCTGGTTAGCTATTTGCATTTTTTTGTGTTGCGAATAAAGTACACTTAGTTCCTGCTTGGCACGCTCGACTACTGCCAGCAGCTGCTGGCGGCTGACAGGCTTTAACAAATAGTCAAAGACCTGCAATTTTACAGCTTGCTGTGCATAGGTAAATTCGTCATGCCCTGTAATGATAATCACAATACAATCTTGCACCGCACGATTAAGCTGCTCAATAAACTGCAAACCATTTAAAAAAGGCATACAAATATCCACCAATAATATATCAGGCTGAATATTCTTAGCCATTTCTAGCGCTATTTCACCATCTTCAGCCTCACCGACTATGCTAAGATCTAATTCTGCCCAGTCCAGTGAATTTCTAAGCCCCTTCCGAATCTTTGGTTCATCATCAGCAATTAAGACCTTCCACATATCAATCACCCCAACCCTTCTATTAATGGATGCCATATTTCGACGGTAGTTCCTTCCCCGTAAACGCTATGAAATATCAAACCATATTCATCACCAAAAACCAGTCTGATTCTTTCATTGACATTAAACACCCCGTAACCCAAGTTTTCGGGAGATTTCTTTTTGAGCAGCATTTCATTTATTTCCTGTATTTTTTCAGGGGTAATCCCATTACCATTATCCGTAACCGAAAAGTACAGCTGGTTATTCCGTTTTTTGGCAATAATCACAAGCTTCCCGCCCCCGCGTTTAGCGTTTAGGCCATGATAAATAGCATTTTCCACAAGCGGCTGTAAGAGCAGCTTGATTACGCTATAATGCAGTATATCTTCATCAAACTCAACCGCATAATCCAGCTTATCCTCATAGCGGGCCTTTTGGATAATCAAATAACTTTTAATATGTTTAAGTTCCTCGCCAACTGTAATCATTTCCTTGCCTTTGCTCAGGCCAATGCGAAAGAGATTGGCAAGCGCCCCGACAACCTCTTCAATATCGTCCGCGCCATGCGCCTGGGCCATCCAGTGAATGGTGTCCAGCGTGTTATAAAGAAAATGAGGCTTAATTTGCGCCTGCAAAGTCTTTAGCTCGGCTTCCCGCTTGCTTTTTTGCTCTGTATATACAAGTTCAATCAATTTGCTGATTTCTCTAATCATATTATTAAAGCTATTGCCCAATTGTCCGATTTCATCATTATACCTGCTTTTAAACTGCACCGTCAAATCTCCCTCTTCGGCCTGTTTCATCAGGCTGCGCAGCTTGCTTAGCGGTTTGGCAATCGAAGACGTAAAATACATTGCCGCCATAAATGCCAAGACTAAAGTAAGTAACCCTATGCCAAAGAAAATGATGCGTATTCTAGCTATTTCCTCCTCGGTCTCCTCTACGGAAAATACACCAATGGTTTTCCATTTGGTATACTTAGACTGTTCATAAATAATTTGATAGCGAGCCTGGCCTATTTTCTTTATAACGCTGCTTAATGCATCATCAAGCCCTTCGGCTTTAATCCGATAAACAATTGGGTTTACAGGTGCATAGACAATTCCGCCATTAGCATCAGTAATATAGATAAAACCGTTTTTTCCTAGTTTAATGTCTTCCGTTATTTTCTTAATAATATCCAGCCGTAAATCAATTAAGATAACGCCTTTACACTGTCCTGTTACAGGGTCATTAAGCGCCTTTACAACAGAAACAACATCATCTGCGCTATAACCTATCGCCAAATTGCGTCCAAGGGGTTTACTCAAGAGGTGAATATCAGCCGGCGCCGCTGCAGCTTCCCGGTACCACATTTCTGTAGTCAAAGAATCTCTAGACAATTTGTGCATAGCATTACTGATATACAAATCCTGCTCGTTCGCCACCAAAATTCCGGCTATTTCAGGATGAATCCGTTCAAAAGCACTAACTTCTTTGCGTACCTTTGCTTCAACGGCCTGTCTGTCCGCCGAGTCTGCCGCAGTACTCATAAAATCAGCAATGCTTGGATCCTGCGCCAGGTAATAAATAATATTTTCCATATCGCTGATATGAAACTCAACGTTATGCTTTACTTGTTCAATCATCTGCACAGTATGATTATTAGTTTGCTTTTCCATAGATGTGCTATATATAATATTACCAATGAGGCCCAATGTAAAAATAGGAAAAATGATTAATAAATTGAAATAAATTAGCAGCTTAAACCGAATACTGCTCCCAGAATTTTTCATAAAATTCATTGCTGTTTATCCTTATGTGCTCAAATTTTAAAATACTTTCTTACGGTGTTATAACAGATTCTGTTTGATGCACCCATCCTCCTGCCACCTCGTTTATATTATTTTCCACCTGCTGAGAAGCCTGCATAAAATCAAATTATTTAAAAGATTTATTGTTCTAAATTGTACCATCATTCCTTACCTTCAACAATAAATTGCATAAATATCACAAAAAATCTATCAAGAGAAATGTTATATACAAATCTCTTGATAGATTTTTATTAAGAAAAACTAAATTAATATTTGCGATTAGGCAGTTCTTTTGCTGCTACATCTGCCGGGAATACGCCTTCTTTGGTCAGAATTCTCTTTTCCAAAGTTTTTCCAGCTAAAATATTTTTTACTGCATCCATCAATTGTGGTCCAAGCAGCGGGCTGCATTCTACAGTACAGTTTAGTTTGCCAGCGATCATAGCTTCAAATGCGCCTTTTACGCCGTCAACAGAAACAATAATAATGTCTTTGCCAGGTTTTAGACCAGCTTCTTCGATAGCTTGGATAGCCCCAATGGCCATATCATCATTATGAGCATACAAAACGTCAATTTTTTGTCCTTCGGCTTTAGCTGATTTTAAGAAGGATTCCATAACTTCTTTGCCTTTAGCCCGGGTAAAATCACCAGTTTGTGATTTAATAATTTTGTAGTTTGGATGATCTTTCATTACTTCTTCAAAACCTTTTTTACGGTCGATAGCCGGTGCCGAACCAACAGTTCCCTGTAATTCAACAATATTTACAGGATCAGTTTTCTTGGTGAACTCAAGTAACCATTTAGCCGCGTTTTGGCCTTCTACAATAAAATCAGAGCCTAAAAATGTAACATAATAATCTTCAGGATTGCCTTTGCCCAATTTAATAGCTCTATCCGTCAAGATAACCGGAATATGAGCATCTTTGGCTTCTTGGAGTACAGTGTCCCAACCAGTTTCAACAACTGGTGAAAAAGCAATTACATCTACTTTTTGCTGAATAAAGGACCGAATAGCTTTTACTTGGTTTTCTTGTTTTTGCTGTCCATCAGAGAATTTAAGTTCAATGCCAGCCTCTTTAGCAGCCGCTTTAATGGATTCGGTGTTGGCTGTTCTCCATTCACTTTCTGCACCAACCTGTGAAAAACCTATGACAATTTTCTTGTCAGCTTTCTTTTCCGCAGCAGGTTTACTATCCTTGGCCCCGCCACAGCCTGCTAAAGCTAGAAGCATGGTTCCGGCAACTACAGCTGCCACAACTTTTGTCCATTTTTTCATCAACACAAGCCTCCCCTTGTTTTATTTAATTCCATTATAAAAAAATGACAACTCAAAGTATTTAGAATAATGCGCCATTATTTATACTTTTCCTAACTATAGTAAATTTTTCATACCGAAATGAGAGACTAAGAGACTGTCACACTAAGCATATTTATAAAAAACTCCCCCTGTCGCTAAACGACATCCCCCTCGAAGATGGAGACTCAAATTAAGAGCCTCCATCCCTGAGGGAGGTGGCGCAAAGCGCCGGAGGGAGTTTCTCCTGATTGGATTGTAGCCCCTATTTTTCCTCCCGCTGCCGCACTGTTTCGTACAAAATAACAGCAGCTGATGCTGCTACATTGAGCGATTCTGCTTGACCATAAATAGGAATATGTATCCTGTCCTCGGCGCCTCCAAGAAATTCTTCACTGACGCCACTTCCTTCATTGCCAAAAATAATGGCAATCGGCTGCTTAAAATTAACTGAAAAGTACTCCTTAGATGCGGTAAGAGAAGTAGCAAAAGCGGCAATATTATGCTGTTTAAAACATTCCAGCAATTCCTGTTTCGTTAAGCCGGAGACACAAGGCAGATGAAATAATGAGCCCATTGTCGCCCTAACCGTTTTGCCGCCAAATAAATCGGCGCAGCCCTTTGTCAAGAGCACCGCCGAGCAGCCCGCGGCATCAGCTGTACGAATAACTGTCCCCACATTGCCTGGATCCTGTACACTATCGAGTACCACCAGCACCGGATTTTGTGCCGTCATAACCTGATTTATACTCTTTACCTTTCGACGAACTACCACAAGAATGCCTTGTGAATCCTTGGTTTCAGTCAATTTATCATATATGGCAGGCGAAGCTTTTACTACTTTGCAGTCTCTGCCGAGCAGTGCATCGACTATGGCCAGCAGTCTTTCACTTTGCACCGTTTCATCATACACACAATAAATAATATCCCAATCTGAATGCAAAGCTTCCTCAGACAGCCGAATTCCTTCGACAATAAAGAGCCCCAGTTCATCACGATATTTCTTTTGTTTTAACGATGCTACCGTCTTAATTAATTTATTTTGTAAGCTTGTAATACTTTCAATCAATCCAGTTCCTCCAGTCTAGGATTACCGCTGGTATCCTGCACCTTTTAGCGTATCTATACTTTATATAATAGTGTAAAAGATCATCCAGTGCAATTTTTATAAGGAAAATTCTTATATTCAAACCATTATTTTGCCTTAATTCCCCTCTAGAGAGGGGTGCCCAAAGGGCGGGGTGTGTTGCTTTCTTCACCATACTTTTTATTGACCTTGCCTATACCGAACACACCCCGTCGCTCACGCGCCACCCCTCTCTAGAGGGGAATTTTTTAATCAAAGCTCTTCAAAGCCTGCTAGCCCTTGATATACCGAGCTTCGTAGGCATCCTAAATTTCTGTCTATTGCATTAAAAAGATACCTGCACATAACTTTACATTAGATAACCTTAGCAATACAATCAAAATTTAGCATAGACTGCCGGACCGATTCCTTTACGCCTTGTTTAGCCGCCATCATTAAGTGGACATAATTGGCAGCGGGACTCTTCTGCAGCTCTGCCTTCAGCTTATCCCCTGCTGCCAGAGAAGTATCAATAGGCATGTTAATCTTGGCAATTCCGGCTTGTATAGAAGTGCGGTATTCTTCCCGCCGAAGTCTTGCTGCCCCATGCAGCACCATAGGAATCGGAATACTTTGATTTAGCTCAGCTAACCGGAGGAAGTTCAATTTGGCAGACCCTCGATAGCTTCCATGCCGATTGCCTACCGCCACAGCCAATGCATCGACTTTGGTCTTCTCCACAAATTCCGCTGCCGCCGCAGGATTTACCATGTTATCCTCATTGATAGTCTGAACACATTCATAACAGCCAACATAGCCCAATTCTCCTTCGACTGAAATGCCGAGAGAATGGGCTATGCGCGTAATTTCCTTAGTACGTTTTAGATTTTCGGCAAACGGCAGATTAGAACCGTCAAACATTACCGATGTAAACCCCCAGCGAATAGCACGAATAATCCCTTCATAGGTGCGGCCATGATCCAAATGAAGCGCCACAGGCATACGAGACTTTTGCGCCGCCCGGACCATGGCCGCACTGAGAATATCTGCATCCACAAACTTGCAGTAGCGCTCAGTAAGTCCGATGACTAAAGGTGTTTTAAGTTCTTCGGCAACTTCTACAACAGCTTCCAGCGTTTCTAAATTAAACACATTAAAGCCGCCTACCGCATATTTTTGCATGCGGGCCTCTTCCAGCAGTTCTCTCATTGTTACCAACGCCATGGCTGACCCTCCTAATCATTTTTCATCCTGCTAGTATGTATAATTCTAAATTTTCTTAAATATTCTAAATAAAAAAAATAACTCCTGATAAAATATCAGGAGTTAACTTTTTTTATTTTGCTAATTGTTCTTTAGCTGCAGCAACCAATTGACCAAATGCAGTCATATCATTTACTGCCAAGTCAGCCAACATTTTACGGTTTACTTCTACGCCAGCTTTTTTCAGACCATTGATTAACTGGCTGTAAGAAATGCCATTAATGCGGGCAGCCGCATTAATTCTGGCAATCCACAGTTTGCGGAAATCACCTTTTTTAGCTCTGCGGTCACGACGAGCATAGTAGAGTGCTTTCATGACTGTTTCATTAGCTTTTTTAAATAGTTTGCTCTTAGAACCTCTATATCCTTTAGCAAGCTTCAAAATCTTTTTATGACGTCTATGTGCAGTTACGCCTTTTTTTACTCTTGGCATAAGTAATACCTCCTCAAATACTTAAAATATAACAATTTTTAATTATGCGTATGGTAACATTTTTGATACGCGATCGAAATCAGACTTGCTTACCAAAGAAGCTTTACGCAAATTACGTTTGCGGGCTGGAGATTTTTTCTCCAAAATGTGACTTTTAAATGATTTAGCGCGTTTGAATTCGCCTGTACCTGTAACTTTAAAACGCTTTGCAGCGCTTCTACGTGTCTTAATTTTCGGCATTTGTTGTTCCCCCTTCTTAATTGTGCTGCTTAGCTGAAAGAATCATAATCATATTTTTCCCTTCCAGCTTTGGTTCTCTTTCTACAGTAACCATATCTTTCAGAATGTTGGCCATCTTAACCAAGATCTGTTTACCAAGCTCAGGATGTGAAAGTTCACGCCCACGAAACATAATTGTTACTTTGACTTTGTCGCCATCCTCTAAAAAACGCTGCGCATTTTTCAGTTTGACATTGAAGTCATGATCCTCAATATTAGGACGCAGTTTAACTTCTTTAACTGTAACAACCTTTTGCTTCTTTTTAACCTCTTTATCCCGTTTTTGCTGCTCGTATTTAAACTTGCCAAAATCCATAATACGGCAGACTGGCGGTTTGGCTGTCGGCGCTACCTCTACCAAATCGAGTTGTTGTTCTAAGGCTGTCCGCAAGGCATCACGCGTCTGCATAATCCCGAGTTGCTCGCCAGTACTACTGACAACACGAACCTCTCTAACTCGAATTTCCTCATTAATCCTTAATGTTTCTTTGCTAATTGCCACTCACCTCCCAAAAATTTAACGAAAACTTTTTTATTACACTGGAAAGCTAATACTTTCCAGAAGATAACAAACTAAAAGCGGGTGGTATAATACCACCCGCAAATAAGCATCAATAACTATGCCTTATTTACCTTACTGACTCCTATACTGTCGCAAGGTGAGAAGCGGATGGCTTCTACTTAAATATCTAACGTACTTGCTAATAATATCATCCCGTTAATTTAATGTCAAGCCTCAATTTAAATTTAGTTTACTTTGCCAGCTACTTCTTCTAAAATACGCTGAATAAAGGCATCAACATCCTGCGGCCCTAAATCGCCTTCCCCGCGTTTACGCACGGCAACCGCATTGGTCTCGGCTTCCTTATCGCCTACTACCAAAGTGTAAGGAACTTTTTGTACCTGGGCTTCACGAATTTTGTAGCCGATTTTTTCATTGCGCTCATCAATTTCTACGCGAATATCTTTATCAAACATTTTGGCGGCTACTTCTTTTGCATAAGCCACATGCCTGTCAGTAATCGGCAGGATTTTGACCTGGATCGGTGCCAGCCAGGCTGGGAATGCACCGGCATAATGTTCAATCAAAATACCAATAAAGCGTTCAATACTACCATATACTACGCGGTGAATCATAACCGGACGATGCTTTTGTCCATCTTCGCCTACATAAGTAAGGTCAAAACGTTCCGGCAGCATCATATCAAGCTGAATGGTACCGCACTGCCAAGTCCGGCCAATAGAATCCCGCAAATGAAAATCAATCTTAGGTCCGTAGAAAGCGCCGTCGCCTTCATTTATCTTGTACTGCATGCCGCGCTCATCCATGGCTTCTTTTAACGCATTTGTCGCCATTTCCCATACTGCATCATCACCCATGGCATTTTCCGGTTTGGTGCTAAGTTCAGCATGATAGGAAAGGCCAAATGCACTGTATACCAAGTTAAATAAATCAATAACGCCCTGAATTTCGCTTTTGATTTGAGACGGCAGCATAAAAATATGGGCATCATCCTGGGTAAAGCTGCGTACCCGCATTAGTCCATGCAGTGCGCCAGAGAGCTCATGGCGATGTACCAGCCCGAGTTCAGCGGTTCTAAGCGGCAAATCACGATAGCTATGATGCTGCGTACGATAAACCAGAATACCGCCAGGACAGTTCATGGGTTTTACAGCATACCCTTCGTCATCAATGGTCGTAAAATACATATTTTCACGGTAATGGTCCCAGTGGCCAGACTGATGCCACAGCTTTTCATTTAAAATAATTGGGGTCTTAATTTCTTTATAGCCGAATTTCACATGCAGCTTGCGCCAGAAATTTTCCAGTTCGTTGCGAACAACCATACCATTAGGATGAAAGAAGGGAAAGCCCGGGCCTTCTTCCTGCAGGCTGAATAAATCAAGCTCACGGCCCAGTTTGCGGTGATCACGCTTGGCTGCTTCCTCCAGCATGGTAATATAAGCATCTAATTCCGCTTTCTTTTCAAAGGAGGTACCATAAACACGTTGCAGCATTTTCCGTTTTTCATCCCCTCGCCAGTAAGCACCAGCCAGGCTTTGCAGCTTAATGGCCTTAA
The DNA here is from genome assembly GCA_021372375.1 of Pelosinus sp. Taxonomy (GTDB): domain Bacteria; phylum Bacillota; class Negativicutes; order Propionisporales; family Propionisporaceae; genus JAJFUN01. Next base: position 16,881 of record JAJFUN010000106.1, read on the forward strand.
CCTTGCCTGTGGAGATGACATGCGGCCCTGCGCAAAGGTCGATAAACTCACCCTGTTTGTACATAGAAATCACAGCATCTGCCGGCAAATCATTGATTAACTCGACTTTATAGTCCTCACCCTGCTCGCCAAAAATTTTGAGAGCTTCGGCCCGGCTAACTTCCATGCGTTCAATCGGCAAGTTCTCTTTGACGATTTTCTCCATCTCGGCTTGAATTTTAGCCAAATCTTCCGGCACGAAATTTTCCGGACGGTCAAAATCATAATAGTAACCATTAGCAATGGCTGGCCCAATTGCCAGTTTAACATCTTTATATAAACGTTTTACGGCCTGCGCCAAAATGTGTGAGGTACTGTGTCTGAGCGCATCTTTGCCTCCCTGATCTTCAAAAGTCAAAAATTCTACTTTTGCATCCTGCTCAAGCCTTAGTTTTAAGTCTACGGTTTGTCCGTCTACCTTAGCTACCAGCGTGCTTTTAGCAAGTCCCCGGCTAATTGATTCAGCCACTTCGAGGAGTGTACTGCCTGCTTCTACTTCACGCACTGCGCCGTCTTTCAGTGTAATACTTAGTTTACCCATGCTATATTCCTCCCTTAATAGTGAACACATTTATTGTTTGGGGCATAAAAAAACTCCTGTCCCTAGTAAGGGACGGGAGTTTGTACCCGCGGTTCCACCCAGATTGGCCTTAGCCCACTCAAAATTTTTTTAACGGAAATCACGCCGGTCAGGCTTACTGAGGTTCAGCCTAACAGTTTAGAGGCGGTAACAATAGTCTCAGCGTAAAGATGCTCACAGCCACTGCATCTTCTCTCTGCACGTTAGTTTCTACTGTCATGTCCTCTGCATTACTTTTAAATTAGAATCAATTTAAATTTAATTATATATAACATGCACTTTATTGTCAATAAATATCCATATAAATAAAACGCTTGCGTTTTTAA
>JAJFUN010000173.1 GCA_021372375.1 Pelosinus sp.
GCCACTTGAGTAGCTGATAAACTACCCTTAAACGAATCTGGGGCTACCACGATTTTCATTGTATAATTCCTCCTCTATTTATCTCCTGTTACAACAAAACCTCTTATAAATTATAAGAGGTTTTGTACTATTTAGTCTACCGTTTTACTTCTGTCTTAGCCATTTTTTCATAATATTTCACCAGGCTGCTGTGATCTTCCATCTCATAGCCATCGACCTTCAAAGACTGCATCATTTCCATAACAGCAGCCGTAAGCGGCAGCGGTACGCCAACCCCATGCGAGGTTTCAAGGACATTGTTCAAATCTTTAATATGAAGATTGATTCTAAAACCCGGCTTAAAGTTACGATCCATCATCATCGGCGCTTTGGCGTCAAGCACGGTGCTGCCGGCAAGACCGCCGCGAATCGCCTGATACACGAGCTCGGGTTCAACGCCTGCTTTGCTTGCAAGCGTCAGCGCTTCCGATACTGCGGCAATATTAATTGCCACAATAACTTGGTTGGCAAGCTTGGTAAAGTTTCCTGCGCCAACTTCCCCTGTTCTTACTACCGAACCAGCCATGGCTTTCATAACATCATAGTATTTATCAAATACTTCTTGCTTGCCGCCAACCATCACGGAAATAGTGCCGTCGATAGCCTTCGGTTCCCCGCCTGATACGGGCGCGTCCATCATTTCAATGCCTTTTTCTTGAAGCGCTGCAGCAATTTCTCTTGATACCAAAGGTGCAATGGAACTCATATCAATGACAACTGCGCCTTTTTTCCCGCCTTCGATTACACCGTTTGCCCCTAACACTACTTCTTTAACCTGCGGTGAATTCGGCAGCATGGTTATAATAACCTCACTCTGCTCAGCTACTTCTTTCGCGGTTTTAGCTCCTTTAGCACCTAACTTTACTAATTCTTCAACAGAGGCCTGGCTTCTATTCATAACTACCAATTCATAGCCTGCTTTGATCAAATTTTTTGCCATGGGTTTTCCCATGATTCCAAGTCCAATAAAACCTATCTTCATTTCTAATCACCCTTTATATAAATTTTTATAAATACCCTTTATCTTTTAAATCTTTAAGAATAGCTTTCAGCTTATCTTTGATAGCTTCTGAGGCACTGGTATTAGGTAGTATAGATTTTCCCATAGCAAGGCCGCATAAATTAACCGCATCCTTAGTAACAACCGGAAAGCTTGCCAGGTCAAACGCCATACGAAGCGGATTGAGAGTATACTGCGCTTCCAGCGCCCCTTTGATATCGCCTGCCATAAATTTATCGTAAATCTCAACAACCAGTTTAGGTGCAACATTAGCTGTCGAAGCGACAGCGCCAACCGCCCCATACACCAAGGATGCCAAAATCATGGTATCTTTACCAGCAAAAATCTTAAAGCCTTTATCACGAGTTCTTCTGACACATTCAGCAAATAGCGTCATATCCCCGCTCGTATCTTTCATACCAACGATATTAGGAACATCGGCGAGACGCTCCACAAGGTTTGCCGAAAGCTTGATGCCTACCCGTCCTGGATTATTATACAGGAGGAACGGCAGCGGCGTGGATTCAGCCACCTCTTTAAAATGCTGGAATAACTCTTCTTCATTCGGCGCTAAAAACATCGGCGGCAGCATAGTAAGAGCCTGCGCCCCTGCCTGATACCCCATTTTAGCCCGCTTGATACATTGTTTAGTAGTAATAGCGCCTATTCCCATATATACAGGAACCCGGCCATTTACATGCTCTACCGCAATCTTTATGGCGCGCTCCTGCTCCTCATACTCAAGCCCATAAAATTCACCATTGCTGCCATGCACCAATATGCCATGCACACCGCCATCAATAACGCGGTCAATAATCTCTCTGAGAGCCTTTTCGTCCACACAATCGTTTTCATCCACCGGAGTAATAATCGGTGGCACAACGCCGTAGATAAAGCTGGTATCCATGAATAATCCCCTTTCGACTTAAAACATTTCTAACTCCATAATGCAAGTTTTATGCCAATTTTAAACCCGCAAAGGTACAATATATTGGCACTACACCATTGAAACAATCGCAGGAATATCAACTACAATTGCCTCAGTACTACAACACTTGTTGTATAATTTGCTTATTCTTTTGCTGCAGATTTTAATTCTACCCGTTTAATTTCGCCTACAATAAGCAAATAAGACAGAGCTCCCAGAATTCCCATAGATCCTACAAACACCAGCGCACCATTAAACGAATGAGTTACATTGATAATATAACCGATTACAATCGGAGTAACGATGCTGGCAATATTACCGGCAAAATTGAAGATACCGCCGCTAAGTCCCAGCATTTCCTTGGGTGACGTATCACTGACTACAACCCAACCCAGCGCACCAAATCCTTTGGCAAAGAAGGCCAAGGACATAACACCAATAACAACCCATTCGGTCGTCACATAATTAGCTAAAATAATACTCCCGGACAAAACCAACCCAATAATAATTGGTGTTTTACGGGCTGCAGTAAGCGACCAACCGCGTTTCAAAAGCCAGTCAGATACATAGCCACCAAGTAGTCCTCCAGCAAAGCCGCAAATGGCAGGAATGGAAGCAATAATTCCCACTTTTAAGATAGACATCCCCTTAGCCTGTACTAGATAGGTAGGAAACCAGGTAAGGAAAAACCAAGTAATAGTATTTAAACAAAACTGCCCCAGATAAACACCAAGCATCATGCGGTTTGAAATGAGTTCCTTAATATAGGACCATTTAATTTCCATTTTCTTATCACCAACATTAGCAAGGCCCCCACCAGCTTGAATATAATCTAACTCGGCCTGATTGACACTGGGATGACTTTTAGGATCACGTATAACTTTAAACCATATCAAGGCCATAATCATACCAATTACACCCATGGCCATAAACAAATGACGCCAGCCAAAAGCAACCAAGAGCCAACCCATGAAAGGATTAAAAGCCGCTAAAGCAAAATACTGTGCAGAATTAAAAATAGCGGAAGCAAAGCCTCTTTCTTTCGTTGGAAACCACATTGCCGTAATCCGACTGTTGGCAGGAAAGGCAGGTGCTTCGGCAACACCCATGAAAAAACGCAGACCGAATAACATAGCGAATGCACTAAGACCGGCAATAAAACCTATCGTACCTTGCATTAATGTAAAAAATGACCAGAGAAAAAGTCCGCATCCATATACCACTTTGGAGCCGAATTTATCCAGCAGCCAGCCGCCTGGAATTTGCAGCGCAGCATAAGACCAGCCAAAAGCTGAAAAAGCGTAACCCATTGTAGCAGCATCCATACCAAGGTCTTTTCTAATCGACGGCGCCGCCATGGAAAGAGTAGCACGATCCGCATAATTTAGAGTCGTAACAAGAAAGAGCATTAATAACATAAAATACCGAATATGTGTTCTTTTTACATTTATAGATTTAGCACCCATTAATAAATTCCCTCCATTTATAAATTAATATACTGCAAATCAGGTAATAGGAGCAGGATTAAATAAGCATAAATCATTATATAGTCCCCAGTGGTCTGCCCAAGTTTCTTTACGTCCACTAGCCACATCTACAATTAAGCGGAATATTTCCCAGCCTACTTCTTCGATGGTGGTTTCACCTGCAGCAATACTCCCTGCGTTAACATCAATCAAATCAGGCCACTGCTGCTTTAAGGAATTACGGGTACCTACTTTTATAACAGGCGCCACAGAAAGTCCATATGGTGTACCCCGTCCTGTAGTAAATACCTGCAGGTGTATACCGGAAGCCAGCTGACAGGTGCCGCAGACAAAATCACTAGCCGGAGTTGCAGCATAAATCAGTCCCTTTTTCGTTGGCCTTTCGCCTGGTCTTAGCACCTCGACAATAGCGCTTTTACCTGACTTTGCAATGGATCCCATAGCCTTTTCCACAATGTTTGCAAGTCCGCCCTTTTTATTGCCTGGTGTGGTATTAGCGCTGCGGTCTACTTCCCCTAGTTCAAGATAGCGATCATACCATTTCATTTCGCGGATCAGATCCCGGCCAACCTGTTCATTAGCGACACGTGGAGTCAGGAGGTGTACGGCATCCCGCACTTCCGTTACTTCAGAAAACATCACCGTAGCGCCAGCACGTACCAAGAGATCGGCTGCATAGCCCACTGACGGATTGGCCGTAACACCTGATAGTGCATCACTGCCGCCGCATTGGAGACCAATAACCAAATCAGCTACCGGACAAGTAACACGTGTGCGCTTATTAAGCCGCTTTAAACGCATTTCGGCTTCTGCCATAATTTTTTGCACCATGCTGTCAAAGCCCTGATAATCCTGCAAAGATATAATATTATTTTTGTCTTTAGTAACTCTTTCCGGCAATAGTTTTTCACAGCCTAAGCCTACTACCAGTACTTCGCCGCCAAAGTTTGGATGCAGCGCCAGATTTTTTACAAGGCGGATTGGCACAACTGCCTCAGGAGCATTAATGGCTACGCCGCAGCCGTACGCATGATTAAGAGCTACCACATCATCCACGTTAGGATACTTAGGAAGAAGCTCTTCTTTAATACGTTTTACCGCATAATTAAGTACGCCTGCCACACATTGTACACTTGTGCTAATTCCTAAGAGATTCTTTGTGCTGACACTGCCGTCGGCATTACGGTATCCCTCAAAGGTATAGCCTTCAAGGGGCGGCAAAGTCTGGGGCACTTTAATTGCCAGCGGCAATTCATCAAGCTCCGGTGCTGTCGGCAGCTCTACAAGCGATTCTTCCACCCAACTTCCCTGTTTAATATCTTTGGCCGCAAGCCCAATAACCTCACCATACCGAACAATTGCTTCCCCTTTTTTAATATCAACAAGAGCTGCCTTGTGTCCCTGCGGCACATGTTCTAAAAGTGTGAGTCCGCAGTCAAATACCGTACCTGCTGGCAGTCCGCCGTCCTTTCCCACAACCGCTACATTATCGGCTTCATCCATTTTGATATACAAAGGAACCTCTTTTTCTTTTGCCATTTTGTTAAATTGTCATCCTTTCCACGTGTTACATTTCACAAATTTCACTAGCTAGCAATTTTTGAGCCTCGCTAATATATAATGCAAATAGTATGCCAAGTTTGAAATCAGTAAAAATACAGTATATTCGCACAAACTCACAACTACAAATGCGGCGCAATACAACAAATGCATAAAATTTTACAACAATTGTTGTAAAAGCAGTGTAAAAGCTATAGACTATAATTATAAGGATTCCAAGCTAAAAAGGAGCCGTAAACTATGTCCAAGATTGCTTTTATTGCCCCAGACAGGCACTTGTTTTCCCAAGGCAAAAAAATCGTCCATGAGCTTGACTTAGATGATAAAGTTGATTTTTACCTAGCTAGACTAGGACGAGCCATCCGGCTGGCAAATAAATTACAAAACCAAGATGTTGATGTTATCGTGTGCCGCGGCGGTACCGCTCAGCTTCTCCTCCAATCCGAGGTACGCATTCCAGTCGTAGAAATTACTATTACCGGACAGGATTTAGCGCAAGTATTTTATGAAGCAAAAAAACTCACGAAATTACCTAGACCCAAAGTTGCTATCTTTGCCTTCAAAAATATGATTTATGACATTGAAGTGCTTTCCAAAATACTTAATATTGACTTAACCATCTATCCCCTGCAGGAACAAGCTGACATTCCGGCCACAGTAGCCAAAGCAGCTGCAATTGGCACTGACGTAGCGGTCGGCGGCAGCAAAACCATTCTCCTTGCAAGGCATGCCGGACTAAAAACCCTACCGATTATATCTGGTGATTACTCCATGCGCACCGCCTTTATCGAAGCCCAGAAAATTGCCCTAGGCCGAAAAATTGAAAAAGAACGTTCCCAGGAAATCAAAGCACTAATTGATCATTCTATTGAAGGAATCATCAGCATAAACAGTAATAAAGTAATAAAAGTCTTTAATCCTGCCGCCCAGCATCTCTTAAACCGCTCCGCCGCTGACGCTCTCGGACAAAAAATAGATACTATCCTTACTATTATTGATGTTGAGCCTTGTTTAGCAAACGGACGGCAAATAATCGGCCAAACAATGCGTCTAGGCCCTGTTTGGCTTAGTTTTAACATTGCGCCAATTATAGTCAGTCAAAATATTATTGGGGCCATCATTGCCTTTCAGGATATTACCCGCATCCAGGAAATCGAGGCTAATATCCGCCAAAAAGTACTCGCAAAAAAAATGTCAGCAAAATATACTTTTGCCGACATTTTAGGAAGTTCTAGCGCCATGCAGGAGGTTAAAAGAATTTCACAGGAAATATCAGCGGTTGACGCCACCGTGTTAATTTCCGGCGAATCCGGGACAGGCAAAGAACTATTTGCCCAAAGCATCCATAACCAAAGCCATAGAAAAAATGGACCTTTCGTTGCAGTCAACTGCGCGGCGCTGCCCCCTAATCTTTTAGAAAGCGAACTCTTTGGTTATGTAGAAGGGGCATTTACCGGTGCAACAAAAAAAGGTAAGCAGGGACTCTTTGAAATGGCTCACCATGGCACAATCTTTCTTGACGAAATTTCAGAAATGGATAAATACGGTCAAAGCCGGTTACTCCGCGTGCTGCAGGAAAAACAAGTCATGCGCCTCGGCGATGATAAGTACATTCCAGTTGATGTCAGAATCATTGCCGCAACTAATAAGAAATTAAAACAGCTGGTTGACGAAGGAGATTTCAGGCAGGATCTATTTTACCGTTTAAAAGTGCTTACCATTAATTTGCCGCCTCTTAGAAAACGCCTTGGTGATATAAAAACGCTTACCGAATACTTCTTAATGCTCTATAACCATCGCCATAATCGAAATATAAATTTGTCCGAGGATGCCTTATCCTGCCTAAGCGCTTATGACTGGCCGGGTAATATAAGGGAACTGATGCATTTTATCGAGCGGCTGGTCGTCATTTGCAGTGAGACAAACGTTACTAGAGAAGTTCTTAAAAAATACTGGGAAGAAGAAGAAGAAGTTGAGGACGCCCCCCCTGCAGCGACGCCTTTGCCAGCCCATCCGGAAGAAGCCAAAATCCTCGCTGCCCTCGCTGACAGTAATTCAAATATCTCCAAAGCCGCCTTGCTGCTTGGTGTGGATAGAAGCACTTTATATCGTAAACTTAAAAATTATAAAATTGAGGTCAAGAAGAAATATTAAATTAAAAAAGACAGAGCAGCTGACTTTTACCAGTCACTCTGCTCTGTCTTTTCTATACCCGCTCCTATCACCACGCCATTAAGCGTAACTATGCATGCCTCGCATTATACACCTTAAACGACAGTCTTCCTTTATCTATTTGACGGATTGACCTACCTGCACCAAGCGGCAAAGTCTGGCGGACGCCTCCTCTAACAGCATTTTGGCGTTTTTTATGCACTCATCAAGCGCCATAGGCTGCGGCACAATACTCATTAGACCGCTGATACCTTTACCCAGCACCTCTTCACTACCTTC
>JAJFUN010000189.1 GCA_021372375.1 Pelosinus sp.
AAAAGGTCCCCTCTAGAGAGGGGTGGCGCGTGAGCGACGGGGTGTGTTCTTTAGAGGCAAGACGAAACCAACACACCCCGCCCTTTGGGCACCCCTCTCGAGAGGGGACCTAAGGCAAAGTACGGGTCTTTCTGAGTTTAAGGCTAAAAGACTGCGCTAGCGGTTTTTCATATGTTCTGGACAAACAGGAAAGAAGCTACTATATGTCGAGGCCTGATGCCGAGTGCCGCATAAAGTCAATAAACTTTTGTGCCAGCAGCACTAGATGAGTGGTGCTTGGCTGGCTATCGCTGCAGATTTGAGCAGCAGACTTTTCCACTAGCGAAAGTCTGGCATAGCGAATCTGTTTTTTGATGGTTGAGGATGTCCAAACAACAGGCAGCCTATTGCCGCAGCATAATTCTATGCTGGCACGATACGGCAGTGCTTGTTTAGCTGTTTTTTCATCTAAGATGTTGGTTATGCTGTAAAAATTAACATAGCCCATACTGGGCTGACCCAGTTCAAAGGGTATCCGTACTTTTACAGGGATAAGCAAAAGTACGGGTGATAGCGGCAGTGGCTGCAAGATAGCCTGCTGGGTGGCTTTGGCGGTAGTCTTTTTTATGGCACCAAGATCCAAGCACAGCTCGTGGGCGATATTTCTCAATATGGTTTTTAAACGGTTGGTATAGCTGAATTTTTCACCAGTATTGGCAATAATGACAGTATGGTCTTCTCTGCCAATATACTGCGGAATAATGGCGGCAATGTCCTTGGGCAAAGGGAGATTATTCAAAAAAACAGCTCCTCTCAAACGTATGTTCTGTTTTATGGTTTAATATTACCATAAAATGTAAATTTGCACAAGTGTCAATATTAATTTTACTTAATAAAATAAAAGAGGAACTCTTGCTAAATTTTGCATTAATTTGGCAGGAGTTTGTTTGTTATACGAGAATTATAATATAATGGTATTATGGAAATTTTAGGACTTTAATGTAAAATTCGTGCGGTGGAATTAAAACCCCTGTCCGGGTAGACTTAGAATTTTTACATTATTTGCAAGAAAGGTTTTCCTATATGAAAATATATAGTATAAAAACTAAGATAGGACTAACTGTTTGTGGTCTTATTACCGTATTAATTCTAGTAATGGTATTAAGTGTGTTGTCTTATTTTGAACGGGCTTATAAAAACTTGATTGCGCAGGAAGAAATTTTGCTGGTAGACAATATCGCCAGGGAAATTGATGATAAGCTGGATAGTGTACATTCTGCCCTTATCGCAACAAGCAAAGTGGCAAATTCTGAAATTGTTATGGATCCGGAAAAAGCACAGGCATTTCTTGATTCCAAGACAGGATTAATATCCATGTTTGACAATCACATCTTTCTATTTTCTCCTTTAGGAAAAATTATTGCCGAGGCGCCGTATCAGCCTAATCGGCGTAATTTGGATATTTCTTACCGTGAATATATGAAGACGACCTTAAATACCAAGATGCCGCATGTTGGGGATCCTTATATTTCTTCACAGGTTCATCATCATCCTGCCGTAATGCTAACTGCACCGGTTTATGATCAGAGTGGGCAGGTAATTGCCATTATGGCCGGAGGCTTTGATTTGATGAAGGATAATTTTCTGGGGGATTTACCGCAAGCAAGGATTGGCAATACCGGCTATTATTATATGTATAACACCAATCGATTTATTATTATTCATCCGGATCCGTCCCGTGTAATGCAGCAAGATGTACCCATTGGTTCAAATAGTCTCTTTGATAAAGCGATAGAAGGCTTTGATGGCTCGGGGGAAACCGTGAATTCCCGGGGCATTTCGGCGCTGTCAAGTTTTAAACATATAAAAAAGACGAACTGGATACTTGTGGCGAATCATCCACTTGAGGAATTATATGCACCGTTTATGCAGGCTAGAGAGGCCATTGCCATTGCGATTCCCTTATGCATACTATTATTGATAATAACGGTATGGTATGCTGTTGGAAAAATGACATTGCCGCTTGTGCATTTAACCAATCATGTAAAAACTTTAGATGCAAAAAAAGGCAAGGAGCGATTCAGCAATATTTTTACGCATGACGAGATAGGAGCTCTTTCTTGTGCCTTTAATGAAATGCTGAGAAAACTAGATAAAAATACTGACTCACTGGAAAAAACAAATGAAGAACTGAAAAGGATGGCTTCAACAGATTCATTGACAGGCGTCTGGAATCGCCGCATGCTGGAAGACATACTAGTGACTGAAATAGAACGAGCGCAGCGGTATGAAACGAAATTATCAATTATTATTTTTGATATTGATCATTTCAAAAAGATTAATGATAACTTTGGTCATTTGGCAGGCGATAGTATTCTTACAGAGTTGTCACAACTTGTTCGCGACAATATTCGAAAATCGGATGCCTTGGCTAGATGGGGTGGAGATGAATTTGTCATTCTAACGCCCAATTCTTCGGCCGAGCAAGCGCAAGTGTTGGCGGAAAAACTGAAATCCCTTATTGCAGATTACAATTTTCCAGACGTTGGTATCGTAACCTTGAGTGTGGGAATCGCAGAGTGTACCGTAAATGATAATCTGGATAAACTGATTAAAAGAGGCGATGATGCGCTTTATAATGCTAAGGCCAGCGGGCGGAATCGCATTGTTATCGGCATATAAACTTTTGGTAGAGAGGCATGTATATGAAAATTGAACATATTGCGATTTATACTAATCGGTTAGAAGAAATGAAAGAGTTTTATACCTATTACTTTAATGGGACAGCCAACGATAAATATGTAAATTCTACTAAGGGCTTTGAATCCTATTTTATTGCCTTTGAGTCAGGCGCCAGACTGGAGCTGATGTGTCAGCGAGATACTGCTGAGCGTAATGCAGCTGTATCTACTGGGTTCGTTCATCTGGCATTTTCAGTTAAGAGCAAAGAAAAAGTCGATGAACTAACCCAGCGGCTTGTAAGGGCCGGGATCGAAAGGATCAGTGGTCCTCGCCTGACCGGCGATGGCTATTATGAGAGCTGTATGTTAGATCCGGATGGCAACATAGTGGAAATTACCGTATAGTGATGAATATATAAAGTATGCTGAAAGGGACAATATGCTAGAGGAAATACTGCCAAATCTATTTCGTATCACTATACCTTTACCGGAACATTCTTTAAAAACAATGAATAGCTATGTTTTAGTAGCTAAAGAGCGAAGTTTGCTTATAGATACCGGCTGGAACCGCTGGGAATGCGCGGAAGTGCTGCTTGATGGTTTAGCGGCAATTGGCGTCAGCCTTAAGCGTGTTGATGTATTTTTGACGCATATTCATGCCGATCATGCCGGCCTTTTAGGCTTATTAAAAAATAAAGGGGCAAAAGTATTTTGCGGTGGCGGCGATTTAGCATGTATTGATCACTATATAAACATCAGTAAGCAAAAAGCTTGGAGTACGCTACGGCATTTAGCTGAACCGCATGGCTTTTCGACCGAAGAAATCGCTGCGGCAATTGAGCATTATCCCGGGAATAATTATGCGCCAGATTACCAGGGCGAATTAATGCCCGTTAAGGATGGCGACAAATTTGTCATAGGCGAATATTCCTTGTCCGCAGTTTCGACACCAGGGCATACACCGGGACATATGTGTCTGTATGATGGTAAGCACAAACTTTTACTAGCAGGGGATCATCTTTTAGGTGAGTTTTCTCCTACCATTTGTCAGTGGGTATTGCCGGGTAGTTATGTAGCAGAATATCTTGCCAGCCTTAAGAAAATTGAGAGCTACTCTGTACGATTGGTTTTGCCGGGGCACTGGGATACCTTTACTAATTTCCGGCATCGCATTGAGGTGGCTAAAAGCTACCGGCAAAAGCGCCATGCGGATATTTTGGCGGTCATGGCAGATAGTACCTTTTATACTGCCTATCAAATAGCAGGCGATCTTTTCTGCAATGAAAACAAAAACGCCTGGATTTTTCAGCCGATTATGAAGAAATGGGGAGCTGTAGGCGATACAGTAGCTGAGCTTTGCTATTTACGGGATTAAGGGGAAGTTCGGATGGTTATTCAGCAAGGTCAAGTGCTCTGGTGTAGAACGCCAGGCAGTAAACAATTGTAATAGAGAAACAATGGGACAGGTGAGGCGTTTATTGGCATTGAGGCCATGAAACGCTCACTTGTCCCTAATTTTTATGGCTTATAAATTCCCCTCTCGAGAGGGGTGGCGCGGAGCGACGGGGTGTTGATTGCTCATTTTTTTCAACCATTTATTTTTCGCGTTGTATCAGAATTTTGTATAGTAGTTGCCCGCTCTTTACTCGGATGCACGTTTTTCGAAAGATGTGAAATGCCTGAGTAGGCGCTTGATACTCCCAGCGCCAGCAACAATTGCCCCATAAGGGTTTCTAAGCATACGAGAAATTTAACAAGCCTGGTCTGCGGCGCAATGTCACCATAGCCGACTGAAGCAATGGTAATTGTACTAAAATACAGGCAATCTCCATATATTGACTGTTTGTTTTCCGGCAAATACTTGATAACCTTAGGCTGAGGATAAGTTATCCTGTTAAAAATATAAGCAACAGGCAATTCTTCAGCAATATCACTTACGTCTTCTTCATCAAGCTCACCCGACTGTTCTTTTGTATCAACCCCTGACCAAAATTTAGTCTTGATCCCTGACAGCGAATTATAGTTTGGCAAATGATATTGGTTTTTTAGCATCAGTTCCTTTTGCGCAGCATCCTGCGCAATTTTATAATAGCCAGCAAATTTATGCACAGCATCATAACTGTCCCCGAGAAAACTGAGCAAAAAGAAGGTATTGGCAAAACCGACAATGATAACTAAGTAAGAAACTAATACTAAACGGAGGCGCTTCCCGCCCGGATGCCGTTCAAAGAGCGTGTAGCGAGTAAGTCCGTATATGCCATAAAATGATATACAACAACTAGCAATAAAAATCCCCATTACACTCAGACAATGTACAATTTCAAAAAAACTGTGTCTTTGCCCTAGCTGCTTGTCCGGTAAATCCGGTAAATCACTTACGAAAATGTGAGCAATAACATCAGGCAAATAATAGGCCGCAATAATGGATAGCAGTGCAATCATTAGCGGTTTTATAATATATTTACTTTTAATGAAGGATATCCATTTCTTGATAGATTGCAGCGGCATAATAAGTCCTTTCAATTTGTGTGAATTATTTAATCTCAATTTACTTAATTAACCAAACGATTGCTTTATCCTTTTTTATATACAAAAGTTCGATTAAAAATTCCCCTCTTGAGAGGGGTGGCGCGTAGCGACGGGGTGTGTTGATTTGAAAATGTGCCTATTGTCCCCAGGACTGACATTTTTCCAAGAATTGCCGTGCCCGTCCGTGTGGCCATTCGGTAGAAATTGATTAAAATGGATAGGATTTTTGTTGCTTGGCGGTAAATAGTACAAATAGGACTTTAAAATCAGCTGTCGGATGTCGAGTATGTACTGGGGAAGGAATGTAAAGATGATAATTGGTATTTTGCTGGTGTTGGCTATTTTATTTTTACGGTATTATCCGCCTTTGGGTGGAAATGTTTCTAAGACCAGAAAGGAGTGCTTTCGAAATTCACCCAATTTTCTATTTGGTAAATTTACAAATCCGGTACCGACGGTTTTAAAATTCGATTTTCAGGCAGTACGTAGTATCCTTATTGATTTTCTAAGGGGCAATCCCAATAAAAGGCCGTCAGGCATAATTCCTGTGCAGCCTTACCTTGGAGGCGGACAAAACAATCAAGTTACCTGGTTTGGCCATTCGACGCTGTTGTTAGAGCTTGGCGGCAAGCGTCTGCTGATAGATCCCGTGTTTTCTCAGACAGCATCACCGTTTGCTTTCCTTGGCAGTAAAAGGTACAGCAAAATCCTGCCGGCTAACATAAGAGATTTATCGCCGATTGATATTGTGCTTATATCACACAATCATTATGATCATTTAGATTATGCTACTATTAAAAAGTTAAAAGACAAAGTCGGTGTATTCCTGGTGCCCCTTGGCGTTGGCAGCCATCTAGTATGCTGGGGCGTACCTCAGGAGAAAATCCGGGAATTTGATTGGTGGCAGGAAGCCGAAATAGGCGGGCTTTCGTTTGCCGCGCTGCCGGCCAGGCATTATTCTGGCAGAGGACTGTTTGACCGCAATCAAACGCTCTGGTGCTCATGGAGAGTGGCCGGAGAAAACACAAATATATATTTTAGCGGCGATAGCAGTTATGGTGCTCATTTTAAGGAAATTGGCCAAAAGTACGGGCCTTTTACGCTGACTTTGATGGAGTGCGGTCAGTATGACAAACGCTGGATAGTCAACCATATGATGCCGGAGGATGCAGTTAATGCCCATATCGATCTTAGAGGGAAAAGCATGCTGCCTATTCACTGGGCGGCATTCACACTGGCTTTTCATGATTGGGATGAGCCTGTGGAGCGGGTTACAAACGCGGCCAAGAAGCAGCAGGTAAAGATTATCACACCATGTATCGGGGAGCCGATTATTATTGGCAATAAATATCCGGTAAATAGCTGGTGGAAAGTTTAAATCTGCACGCCCTTCCGCTAGGGAAGATAGTGAATGAAATAATAATGGATTTTTTAGAAACTAACTAGAAGTGAGAAACCCGTCTCTGTGCTTCCCAATATATTGTGATAGGAGAGCTGAAATGATAGCTGTTGCATTTAAGAGTAAATATGGAACTACAGAAAAATATGCTAAGTGGATTGCGGAAGAGGTAGGAGCAGATATTTATCCGGTTGATGAAATAAAAGCTGATGATTTGGAGAAATATGATACTGTTGTATATTGCGGCGGCTTATATGTAGGTGGCATCATGGGCTTAGCTTTTATTAAGAAAAACTATTGGAAATTCCGTAAAAAGAAAGTAATTGTAGTTGCTGTAGGGTCTACTCTGAAAAAAGGTGATGCAATAGCGGAAATTAAAAATAAGAATTTTTCAGAAGCAATGAAAACCGGTGTAAAGCTGTTTATTCTTAGGGGCGGACTGAATTATCCTCAAATGCATATTTTTGATCGGTTTTTAATGTTTTTATTAGTAACATCAATAAAATTTAAGAAGCAGAGCAATTTAGATGATGACTCTAAAGGTATTCTTGCTACATATGGCAAGGTGGTTGATTTCACCAATAAAAAAACAATTGCGCCAATAGTTCACGCAATCACTAAGGTCTGACCCCGGATTTTTCACACATGATTTTAAAGCCAAGTGCCCTGTGCTAAGAGCCATTGAAAATCGCCTGTATAATTCAACGCAATTTTACAGGCGATTTTATGCTAGGCTACTGAGAGAAACGGTATCCTAAAATTCCCCTCTAGAGAGGGGTGGCGCGTAGCGACGGGGTGTGTTGATTTGAAAAGGCACCTGTCTCCCGGACTGACAAATGGCAAAAACGATGGGAAAGGTTACCGGGACGTGGACGTGGCAAAATATAACAGCAATGCTGTAATTATTGGATAAAGTTACAAAAAACCTGCAGGATTTATATAATGAATAGCAAATATATAAAATATTGTATAAAAATGAGTTTTGAGCCAATTTTGATGCTGCTATTTATCAGTATAAATAGGGGGGATTTCATGTCAGGGCAAAGAACTGAAACTGCTAAAAGATATAGAAGTGCTCGTGAAGATGCTAAAGTTGGTTCTATTGAAAGACGAATTGAAGAAGATTATGGCTTGCCCAAAGGTTCCGTGCAGATTAACAGACCTGACGGAAGTAATGCCAGAAGCGATAAAAAAATAGGAAATTTAAGAAAAGAACATGAGTGATGAATAATAGATGCGGGACGGGACTGAATTGGCACAGAAAAGTGACAAATTAGTTCCGTCCCGCTGTGCTACAATGCGTTGGCCGTACTTAGTTTGGATAAGTATAGAGGGATAATTAAATGAACCAATAACTAAAGCGTGACCTCGGATTTCAGTTCTTTTTATGGAGGAGTAGTGAATAATGAATTTATCAGAAAAAGATATTGAGGATATATTATACCAATCACCATGGTTGTTAGATGAGAGGTTTGAAATTCCAAATGTCAAAGGCAAGGGCGGTGGGCTACCAGGTCGACAGGTTAATATAGGCAAAGGTGGTATAAATAGATTCATCGATTTGCTATTTAAAGATACTAGAGATAATAGACCTGTTATTGTTGAATTAAAGAAAACCGAATTGGCTAGAGAAAATATTGCCCAAATACTTGAATATAGAGCACTTGTAGTTTCCTTAGATGATGATATAAAAGCAGAGTGGCAGGATGAATTCGGGCAGAATTATTATTGTCCCAAATTAATTCTTATTGGTTGTAGCGTAAATGATGAAGTTAAAATCAGTGCTAATTTGGCTGGGGTAGAGGTTCGAACCTTACTAGGAATGGAAGATTTAGCGGTTGATTTTGGCGAAGTAAATCAAATAAGTAAAAGGCTAAATGAATGGAATTGTTTTTTGAAATCAGGGAATCGATCTCTGAGCGAACGATCTGAGTATGTGAGAAAAATTTTTCAATGGATTAAAGATGCTGTTCGTGATTGTGGTATTGAAGAGATAACAACAATTAAAAAATTATACGTAACTTCTTCAAGTGATTCGTGGATAGAAGAAGAGGTATATCCTTTTTTGAATTTCCCTATTTATTATAAAAAAGAGTATTTATGTGGAATATATGAATATTTTAATGAAGAATTAAGTTTATCGGAGACACATGTATATTTTGATTTTTTGATTCAGGTGATTTTCCAAGAAGATGAAAAATATCAAGCTTTGATGCCGCAAATAGAAGATAAAGTTCAAAGCCTTTTGGCAGAGAAAAAATATAATGTGATTCGATTTGAAAATGGAATGGCTACTATACAATTAGAAAGAACGTTATTAGAAAATAACAATCAATTTAAACATGAATTAATAAAGCTTATTAGTGATGCAATATATTTCAATGAAGAAATTGAGCGAATATATGAAATGTAACAGTCAAGGGAATAGGTCATCTGTAAATTAAAATGCCTTGTAACGTTGCTCGAATACGTGCCCAGTTCGCTGGAAATGATGGTTGTAATATTGAGTATAGCGTTGCTGAATTCCCTGCAATATTTTTGCTAACGGTACAGATTTCACTTTGATTAGCAGGTGGACATGATTACTCATAATTACATAAGCAAAAAGTTCAAAGTCATAGCGCTATTTGTAATCAGCTAGGAAGGGCAAATACTTTCGTTTTTGCTCATCGTTTGTGAATACTGCTTCGCGATTATTGCCGTGGACGATCACATGATAGATTGCGTTTTCGTAGTGAACTCTAGGTTTACGCGCCATTGCTACACCGCCTAACTAAAATATGTGTAGCATAAGTATTTGGAAATAACGCAATTTTTATAATAGCGCAAGCCTAGAGTCTTCCAAAATTAGTACTGATGAAACTAAGCGAAAAATAAAAAATGAAATTGAAAGGATAGTATTTACTTGGGAGTATAAAAACAAAGTTAAATAGTTGTCAAAGTGGAGGCTATATGATGGATATTATTGTAGATGAAAATATAGAGAAAATAAGATATAGCTATATGCCTAACAAAGTAAGGGTATTATTAGTGGGCGAATCAGCTCCTGCATCGGGCAAATTTTTTTATTTTGGCGATTCTTTATGTAACCATACCAAAAGTGCTTTTGCGAAAGTTTATCCAGAAGTAGGTCTTCAAACAATGAAAAAGTTCTTAGATTTTTTTAAAGAAAAGTGCTTTTATTTAGATGATATTTGCCTAATGCCTATAGATAAGTTAGATGAAAAACAGCGCAGACAGTGTATAGAGAATAGTGTGCAGTCACTTGCAGAACGTATTGAAGTGTATCAACCCGTAGTTATTGTTTCCATGCTAAAGAAAATAGAAATGGATATTAGAAAGGCATTACGTATAGCAGGTGTTGACTCTCAATTATACAGCCTTCCTTTTGGGGGTAATGGTCATCAAAACAAATACATAGACGAACTATCTAAAATTATAAAAAATATGAAGTGTAGACCTTTGTCAGGCGATTGACAGAGGTTCATACGCTATTGATTCTTTTGGTGAAGTTTTTCTTTTTGGTGAAAGTGATATTAGAGACATTGAAAGACATGGGGACGGTTCTTCCGTTTCAGAAAAGCGTTGACACAGCAAGCCGTCCCCATGTCTTTCCAAACCAAACGGACAATGGCGGTGCGGCAGTAAAACGAATTTAGAAAACACTTTTAGGAGGTCGCCCATGAAAACCTATCGCCACGAACTACTCTTCCATACTAAAACCCGCCGAGCCTTTCTCAACATTACCCCGCAAATTGAATCGGTCCTACGAGAAAGCGGCATCAAAGAAGGCCTGCTCCTTTGTAATGCCATGAACATTACTTCAAGTGTCTTTATCAATGATGACGAAGGCGGCCTCCATCAGGATTTTGAAGTCTGGCTGGAACGCTTGGCCCCGGAGAAACCCTATAGCCAGTACCAGCATAACGGCTTTGAGGATAATGCCGATGCGCATTTAAAGCGCACCGTCATGGGGCGGGAAGTGGTCGTGGCGGTTACGGACGGCAAATTGGATTTTGGCACATGGGAGCAGATTTTTTATGGTGAATTTGACGGCAAGCGGGATAAACGGGTACTGATCAAAATAATTGGGGAGTAAAAGCGGCACAGGGCGCGGGGCACCTGGTTTTAAAGCCGAAGCATAAAGGGACAGGTCAGGCTTTTCATGGCAAAATTGTAATGAGACAGCTGACGTGTCCCTGTTTTAATAGAATGCAAAAGTAACGGGGCGCCGACACGATGTTCCCATGACATTCTCAGCCGTTAGGAATTATTGATTGAAGGGTATAATTGTGGTACAATAAAGCCGCAAAAAGGAGCTGATGATTATGCCTCAAATCATTCCGATTCGGGATTTGAAAAATACCAGTGAGATTTCGCAAAGGTGTCACGCTGCCAATGAACCTATTTTTATTACCAAGAATGGCTATGGTGATATGGTTATTATGAGTATGGAAATGTATGAGGAAAAAATGTTCATGCTCGACGTCTATAGCAAGCTGATTGCAGCCGAAAAACAACTAACTGAAGGAAAAGTACTTGATGGCGACGCTTCGTTACAAAGCCTTATTGATTTGGTAAGGGATGGTAAACCTATTACGGAGGAAACCATTAGAGAATATCGAGTGAAACTGAATAAAGCTGTTGATGAGTTAGTTGTTCAGGCAGAACAAGAGTATAGTAAAAAAGAATATGTTTCTCTTGCTAAATTGAAGCGGGAGAATGAAAATGTATGATTAAAATAATTGCGAGTAAATGCGGCACAGCGCGCAGGGCACGGGGCGTCAGGGTTTAAAGCACTAAGCCAAGAGCCCCGTGCCCTGTGCCAAGAGCCACGTAAACTATATTTAATTCGGAGCGTAAATATGGATAAAATAAATGTCTTCTCAAAAATCTTTTTAATGATGCCAAGTAATGAGGCGGCTCAGTGCTTGGTGTTATTGAGCCGTGAAGATCAATTGGCGCTGCTCGCGGCAGCGAAAAGCAGCGGGCTTAGTTATATACCTGATACGATTGTAAGTTTTGGGCCCCGTTCGCTTCGCGTATTTGAACAGACTGACGAAAAAATCGGTGATATTCTGATGAATATGGCCGGGCTTGTCGGGGATAATGCTGTGTATTGCCTGCTGGAGAAATGGGCAGCACAGCAGCCGCTTATTTGGCAGGAGCTGCGCAGTCATATTTTTTTCTTTGAGGAAATTGTTTATATCGAAAATCGGGTGCTGCAGTTTTTACTGCGGGAGCATAAACTAAGTCCCTTGATGTTAGCCTTTACCAGCGATGAGACCAAAGCTAAATTGCTCGCTAATGTATCACGCCGGATTGGCGGGCAGGTGCTTGATGATTATGCGGGGCTTGATGATACAGTCAAGGTTGACGGCAGCGTGTACCAAAGTAAAGCGCAGTTTTGCCGGTCGGTTGTAAAAATGCTCAAATCCGGCGAGATTGCGGAGATTGAATATCCTGTGCCTGAATTTACCGAGAAAGCCTGTATGCGTGATGTCAGGTACATTTGGGCGGCGCTGCTGCGCATGGACCAGGAAAGTCGCTCTAATTTTCTAGATAGAAATTTTGACCCAGCTTTCTTGCAAATGCTTTTTTCGCAGGAACAGGGGCAAAAAGTTAAGCAGGTAATTTTACCCTTGCTACCAGCTGAGCTGCGGCAGGAAATCGAAGCGGTTTTGGCGGAAGAGCCGCCGCCGCTGAACATGAAGACCGTGCGCATG
This sequence comes from Pelosinus sp., assembly GCA_021372375.1. Lineage (GTDB taxonomy): Bacteria > Bacillota > Negativicutes > Propionisporales > Propionisporaceae > JAJFUN01. The sequence continues at coordinate 12,315 of JAJFUN010000189.1, forward strand.
ATTGAGGCAGGCCGGAAAAGTTTATTGTAGTTCATAATGAAGCAAGGGACAGGTCAGATGTTTCATGGTAAAATTGTAACAGCTGAATGTCCCTATTTTATTGAAATACAGGAAAGAAGGGCGTATACATGGACTATGCACTGCCTGATAAACTTGTTTATAAAATACAGGAAATTGGTAAAAAATATAAAGTCGAGCGTATTCTGCTGTTTGGCTCACGGGCCAGAGGCGATCATAAGTCTACTAGTGATATTGATCTGGCAGTGTATCCTTCGGCAGGATTTAGGAGTGTAGGGTATTTCTCTAGTGAAATTGATGATTTGGAAACCCTTTTAAAAATAGATGTGGTATTTATTGATGCGCATACCGATACAAAATTAATCGAGAATATACATAAAGAAGGTGTGGTTATATATGAGCGATTATAACCAGGAAAATGCTTTAAGTTGGAAATGTGTAAGGGAATATGGTAGAATTATAGGATAGTAAAGGGGTGTTGTATTTTGAAGAAAGCAGTCGTATTACTTTCCGGTGGACTTGATTCCACAGTATGTATGTCTGTAGCCGCGAGTCAGGGCTACGAACTTTATCCTATCAGTTTTAACTATCATCAGCGCCATAGCCGTGAGTTAAACTCGGCTAAAGCGGTTGCTCATTATTATAAAGTAAAGAAGCATTTGATTATTGAAACAAATATGGACGCCATCGGCGGCAGTGCGCTCACCGATAGCGCTACAGCTGTACCTGACGGGGATGTCGAGCGAAATGATATTCCGGTGACGTATGTGCCGGCCCGCAATCTGACTTTTCTTAGCTATGCCTTAGGCTATGCCGAAGTAACCGGGGCTGAACGGATTTTTATCGGGGTAAATTCTCTTGATTATTCAGGCTATCCGGATTGCCGTCCGGAATTTATTGCGCTTTTTCAAAAAGTAGCTGATTATTCGACGAAGGCGGCGGTACAAGACAAAAGGGAAATCAAGGTTGAGACGCCGCTGATTAATTTGAGCAAAAAAGAAATTGTGCAGCTTGGTACCAAACTTGGTGCGCCGCTCAAATTTACTACTAGCTGTTACCGCGGGGGCGAAGCAGCCTGCGGCAAGTGTGACAGCTGTTTACTCAGACTTAAGGGGTTCTCTGAGGCCGGACTGACCGATCCAATTTTATATGACTATAGGGGTGAACAGTAGTGAGGGACGTTCAAAATGCTATTGATGAACGTGGCATAGCCATTCAAAAAGTTGGGATCAGTGATGTTCATTTACCGTTTTTGATTAAAACCAAAGAGGGTTCTTTTCAATCAGTGCTCGCCAAAATCAAGCTTACAGTGGAACTACCCAAAGAGTATAAAGGCACGCATATGAGCCGCTTTATTGAAATACTTAGCGAATGGAGCCAAAAGCCGGTGGCCGAGCCGGAAATGGAAGCTATACTCCGTGATACAGTCGGCCGTCTAACGGCGACGCGGGCTCATCTAGAAATCCGTTTCAAATATTTTATTGAAAAAACAGCACCTGTCAGCGGCTTAAAAAGTATGCTGGATTATGACTGCCTGTTTTCCGGTGATTATAATAGCGGCGGCCAGTTCGCTTTTTCACTGGGGCTTACCGTACCGTTTACTTCACTTTGTCCCTGCAGTAAAGAGATATCCCAGTATGGTGCGCATAATCAGCGTGGGGTTATGAAGGTCAAGGTCAGACAAGCTGCCGGCAAGTTTGTGTGGATTGAGGACTTGGCAGCTTTAATGGAAAGTCAGGGCAGCTGTCCGGTGTATCCGCTATTAAAGCGGGAAGACGAAAAGTATGTAACAGAAAAAGCATATGATAATCCTAAATTTGTGGAAGATGTGCTGCGGGATTTGGTGCTGGCTCTCCGGGAGCTTGAATGTGTGGAATGGTTTGAAGTTGAGTGCGAAAATTATGAGTCGATTCATAATCATAGTGCCTATGCCAGTCATGTGGAATTTGTTTGAGCTTAATTGGGCAAGATAGCTGCAAGGCTTGCATATAGTTAAAGAAACAGAGTTTAGAGTTTAGCGACGCTAGACTCTTTTCTATTAAAGTGAGGGTTATAGGCAAATGGTTTGGAAGAAGCTTGTGGAGGAGTATCAGTATATCACTAGCTGGCTAGAGCAAGCAGGCTATAGTGAGGTTGAGCTAATTATAATTAAGGTGTTTGCCTTGATTATAAGGCAAAAAAGTCAGCCAGAAGAAATTTTAGGTTTGGCCGTGCTGCCTGTATTGCCGCATGAACTACTTAATAACCTTAGTGCTGTGCCTGAGACGCGGGAGTTTCCAGATTCGGTAATGCGGAGTGTGCAGCATCTTACAGCGCTGCTGGCGGGTGAAACAGTACTTTTAGGGGAAATTTATGAGCATACTGCGAGAAAACGGCGGGTAAACGGGGTTTATTATACACCCAAACAAGTAATATCCTTTATTTTGAAGCAGACGGTTATGGAGCTGGATATCGTAGCCGAACCTATGGTCAAAGTACTTGATCCGGCCTGCGGTTCAGGCTATTTCTTGCTTGCGGCCTATGATATTTTATTTAATAAGTTTGTAAAGCATCGAGCTGAGCTAAAGACCGTATTCCCGGCGGAAGATTGGTCTGATGACGGCATTCATCGTCATATCCTGAAATACAATTTGTGGGGAGCGGATATTGATACCGCTGCCGCTGAGATTACCAAAGTTGCTTTACTCTTAAAACGAAAAGGGGTAAGTGCTCTTTGTCCTAATATTATCGTCTATGACAGTTTGCAGCGCACCGAAAATGACCAAAGCGTTTTAAAAGCAGTGCGGGCTTTTTGGGCTCCGGGCTATGATTATGTAATAGGCAATCCGCCGTACTTGTCTTTTGGCTTACGAGGAGCAGCTACAATTGACACTGAATATAAAAAGTACCTTAGGCAAAACTATAGTGCGTCAGCCGAGTATAAACTAAGCTATTACGTCCTTTTTATGCAGCGCGGCATCGAACTTTTAGCAGAAGGCGGGCGTTTAGGCTTTATTATACCTGATAGTTTTTTACTGGGGCGATATTATTCTAAAATTAGAAAATTCATTTTAGATAACACCAGCATTGAATGTATTGCGCATATTGCTGCTGCCGTATTTAAAGGGGCTGCTACTGGTTATTCGGCTATCTGTATTCTCAGGAAGGAAAAAAATCAGGCACGCCGAGATACTAATGAGATAAAAGTCTGTCAGGTTAATCGAATTGATACACTAGAATCAGGCAGCTTTAGCGCTACTTGCCGGCAAAGTTATTTTGCGACATTGCCATACCAGCGGTTTCGAGTTTTTTTTGCGGCGCGTACAAAAAAAATTGTTGACTATATTGACAGTGTTAGTGTGCCGCTTAGTAACTTTGCTTCAGGTCATACCGGCATACGCTCGCTATCAAAACAAAGTGATATTATCGCGGCCGAGTGTCAAGGCTCATCATGGCAAAAGGGATTAATATCAGGCAGTCAAATTGATCGCTATTCGCTAGAGTATAAGGGACATTATATTAATATTCATCCCGCTGTTTTATATAAAGGCGGCTGGCGGCAGGAAATTATTGCGCAGCGCAAAATTTTGCTGCGGCAAACCGGAGATAGTTTGACAGCGTGTATTGATGATCATGGTTATTACCATTTAAATAATATTCATAGCTTTATCCTGCAAGAAAAGGCAGATAGCAGTGAGATTAGTCTTGATTATTTGCTGCTTATTCTTAATTCACGGCTCATTTCCTTTTATTATCATGCGGTAAGTATGGAATATGGCCGGCCTATGGCGCAGACCGATATTGAAACGCTGGAACTTATGCCGATACGTGTGCAGCGTGAAATCAATAAGCAGGCGTATAGTTTGGTACAAACAATGGAAAGTTGCGTGCGTCAAGGCCGGGCGGATGCTGCAGCTAAGAATAAAGCTGCTGGCTTTGATGAGTATATAAATCAAATTGTATATCGTATTTATGGCTTGTCTGATGAGGATATCAGCTATATTGAGCAATATGAACATAATTTAAAAGTAAACGGCAGGTATAGAAAAACAGGCTTGAAGGAAAATTGATAAAAATTAAAGCACTCACCTGATGACATTGGGTAGGAACCTGGCGTTCTGAATAATGAAGGCAAAAAAAGGGGACTGCCGCGACAGTCCCTTTTTAATCTTCATTAGCTGGTATAATCTTCGTTGGCATCTTTTTTAGCGGTCAGGGTTTGACTACTAAGGCTGGAAGGTGAAGACTGCTTTTTGCTGGTTTGCCCAGTTGAAGTCATGGTGCTGGAGGTTGCTGAGCCAGTTTGTGATTTGGAATAATCGTTATTAGCGTCAAACTTTGCAGTCATTGTACCATATTCAGCTTTGCTCTCTTTAATTGTTTTTTGCTTGTCCATAATGATACCTCCTACAATATTTTATTTGAAGCGAAATCCTATATTAGTATCTGACAGTAGTATTCATTTAATGTGTGCAAATTTTAGGTAATTTTTATACTTAGATTTGGCGGAAAAAATTGCGCTGATTTCATAAACGTGTTACCATATATAGCTAGGGGAGGCTTGCGAGTGAGAGGTTTAATTATTAATGCCGATGATTTTGGTTTACACCGGGTCGTGAATGCAGGAATTATTGAAGGCTATCAGCGTGGCTGCATTACCAGTACTTCCCTGATGCCAGGTGGCCGGGCTTTTGATGAAGCTGTGGCGCTTAGTCGAGCTAATCCGGGGCTGGGCGTAGGCGTTCATTTGACCTTGGTGAGTGAAAAACCTGTAAGTAATATAGCGATGATTCCTTCTTTGGTTAACAAAAATGGCTATATGGAGGAAAATTATATAAAATTTTTATTAAAGTTCATTAAAGGTGAGATTTGCCTAAAGGAAGTAGAAACAGAATTGACGGCGCAGGTGGAAAAGGCTGTAGCTACGGGACTGCCGCTTACGCATCTTGATAGTCATCAGCATCTGCATGTTGTGCCGGGAATTATCGATATTGTTATCAGACTTGCTAAAAGGTTTGAGATTAAGGCTATTCGCATACCGGATGAACCGTATTTTTTCTTTGGCGGCTATAAGTTTCAGCCAGTTCGGGCAATCGCGCGGTGCGGCCTGACGTTTCTTGCGAGATTAGCCCGGCAAAAGGCAGCACGCGAGGGCCTTATTACGCCTAAACATTTTTTTGGTATGCTGGCAGGCGGTAATATGCAGGAAAGATTTTTATATAACATTATCAGGGCGGTACCTGAAGGAATCTGTGAGATTATGATGCATCCGTCGCTAGAAACTCAAACAGTGAATTCACTATATAATTGGGATTTGCATGGGCAAGACGAGCTGGCTGCCGCTACGAGTGCAGTGATTCGTAAAGAAATAACGGAAAGAAGAATAGAATTACTTTCGTTTGGAGAACTGGTGTATGGCAAAAGTATATAAACGTTTAATTTTATTAATGCTATTAGTTGGGGGCATCTCTGGCGCTGTAATTTATTTTACGGTAGATATTAATACTTTACGGCATCTTACTTCATTTCGGCCTTGGTCGCTTGCGGCTGCAGTGTTTTTTTTGGCTGTTGGACTGTATTTTGACGGTACCAGACTGATGCATTTAGTATGTATTTCCGGCGAAAAAATCAGTTTAATTGAGGCGGTTCAGGTAGTATTTGGTAATTACTTTTTGGCGTTACTCACACCTGGGGCTGCCGGCGGGGCGGTGGCGCAGGTTATGTTTTTGCGCCGGGCTGGTGTGCCGACAGGCAAGGCCACGGTGCTAGTAGTTGTGCGCACTATTTTATCTATCTTGTTTTTATTATGTGCGCTGCCGCTGGTATTTTATTACGACCCTGATTTAATGCCATGGTTATCACAGGGGACGCTTGCGGCGGGATCAACTTTGATTGTCGCAGGCATCCTCGGCGGTATTTTGCTGTTTCGTACAACTCTGCCGCATTATCTCTTGATAAAGTTCACTAAAAGGCTGAGTCATAGCCGGCGGCGAACTGTTTTTGCCATCTATCGTGATGTGCTGGGGGCAGTGCTGCTCTTATCGACCGCTCCTTTCAAAATGATGCGGGTATTTGTGGAATCAGCGATTAGTTTACTATTTTTGTATAGCGTAGTGCCTGTTCTGTTTATGGGGATAGGGGCACAGGCTGATTGGCTGCGCATTTTGGGACGGATGATTTTTCTCAACATTTTCTTGTATTTTGCGCCTACGCCGGGCGGGTCCGGTATTGCCGAAGGCGGTTTTATTTTACTCTTTAACGATTTTGTTCCTTCCGGCATGATCGGCATAGCAGCAGTGGCTTGGCGGATAATGGCTGAATATCTGCCCTTTAGTATAGGCCTTTATTATACAATTCGCGTTTTTGGCCGCGGTTTTTTAACCAAACAATTGAGTAAATAGTATAGGAGGGTTATGATGAAGGTATTAGTAACAGGCGGTGCTGGTTTTATTGGTTCTCATATTGTGGAAAAATTGCTTGCGCATAATTATGAGGTCAGTATTGTGGATAATTTGAGTACTGGACTACAGGAGAATATTCATAAGGATGCTGCTTTTTTTCAAATGGATATTCGTAGCTCAGAACTTGCAGCTCTATTTGCCCAGAAAAAGTTTGATATGGTTATTCATTTGGCGGCCCAGACTATGGTGCCAAAATCTTTGAATGATCCTTATTATGATTGTGATGTTAATATATTGGGAATTGTAAATGTGCTGGAAGCTTGCCGCAAGCATAATGTTAAAAGAGTAATTTTTCCTTCCTCCGCGGCAGTGTATGGTGATTTGGCAGATATTCCGCTTACCGAGGAATTGGCTGCCAAGGCGCAGCTTTGTTCCTTTTATGCGCTTAGTAAAATGACTTCTGAAAGATATTTGGCCATGTATCAGGCTGTTTACGGTCTCGAGTATGTAGTATTACGGTATGCCAATGTCTACGGAGAGCGTCAGGGCGATAGTGGGGAAGGCGGAGTTGTGAGTATTTTTGCCCGTAAGGCCAGAGGGGGGCAGTCTATCGTGATTTTTGGCGATGGCGGACAAACCCGCGACTTTATTTACGCCGGCGATGTTGCTGAAGCCAACTGCCAGGCACTTATTACCAAGAGTCCTAACAGAGTGTATAATATCAGCACAATGCAGGAAACCAGCGTTAATGATTTGGCCTTGCATATGGAGAAGGTATCCGGGCATACTTTGAAAAAAGAGTATCAAGCGCCGCGCCAAGGGGATATCTATCGGTCCTGCCTTTCTAATGAGGCTGCCGAGCAGCTTTTAGACTGGGCGCCTAAAATGCCGCTTGCTGAAGGTCTCTTACGGACCTATCAGGCCTTGGTCAAGTAAAATTACGGAGGTTATGAATGAAGCTTGGATTTTGGGCAGTAACGATTATTACAGTATTTGTGATATTTTTCAATTTGGGCGCAGTTCCGCTGCTTGATCCGGATGAACCGGTTTATGCGGAAACTCCCAAGGAAATGTACCAGTTTAATGACTTTGTTTCACCGCGCATTTACGGTGAGTATTGGTATGACAAGCCGCCGATGTATTATTGGCTTGTGGCGGCGTCTTACAAATTATTCGGCGTGAGCGAATTTTCGGCTAGGTTTCCCTCAGCGCTTTTAGGGGTATGCTGTATATGGGCAGTATATTTTGCGGTGCGACGATTATTTTCTCAAACTGTAGCTGCAATATCCAGTTTGGTACTTGTGACCAGCATTGAATTTTTCTATTTGACCAAAGCGGCAGTTACTGATATTACATTATGCCTGTGTTTGACGGTAGCGCTGCTCTCGTTTATGGAAAAAAGGTATTATCTGTTTTACATTTTTGCGGGGCTTGCAACTTTAACCAAGGGACCAATCGGCTTTTTGTTTCCGGGGGCCATTGTATTTTTGTATTTACTTTGTGCGCGTAATTTCAGTGAACTAAAAAATATGAAGATCCCGGCGGGTATTATCTTGTTTGCACTGTTTGGTCTGCCTTGGTATATAGTAATGTACAATCTGCATGGCGCACCATTTATTGATACCTTTATTGGCTTTCATAATATTACCCGCTTTACTTCACCGGAACATCCGGAGGGCGTGCTGTGGTACTATTATATCCCGGTATTATTATTGGGCTTTTTTCCTTGGACAGCGGTTATGGTGCAAGCAGTTTGGAAATCGCTGACAGAGTGTTATCGGCATAATTCTGCTATGCTGTTTCTCAATATCTGGGCCGCTTTTATTTTTGTGTTTTTTAGCATTTCACGGACTAAACTGGTGTCCTATATTCTGCCGATGTATCCGCCGCTGGCCATCATTGTCGGCTGCTATCTTGCAGACTTGGTGCAAAAGCAGAAAAGGTATAGCAGCAGAGCTTTCGGCTGGGGAATTACCCTATTTGTTTTGACAAGTTTATTAATAGCAGGCCTTTTTATCGGGCTAAAGGAAATGCCGGAACTTAAAAACGGCGTAATCGTTGTAGCCGGTATCTGGGGATTGATGATCTGCGGCGTGTGGCTGTTTATTTGGCAGCGTAAGCTGATGGCGGCAGTGTGGACCAAAATCGCTGCTATGGCAGTATTTTCTGTTATTTTAGTCACCATGCTGTTTCCGGCCATTGCCTTGCAATTTTCTTCTGTGGCTATTGCTCGGGAGTTCAAGACTCAGTATGATCAAGCGTCGCCTGTTTATGTTATCAAGTTTTTGCATCCCGGCTTTGCCTTTTATGCGGATGTATACGGCAAAGAGCTAAAGTCAGGTGAAGAGCTCTCACAGGCGCTAGAGGGGAATGACCGAGCCTATTTTGTAGTGCGAAATTCTGAGTATCAAGGGCTTAAGGACGAGCAGCGGCAGAAGCTTACGATACTCGCGCGGCGTGAGGATAAAATGCTTTTGTTAAAAAAGTAGCGGAGGAATTATGAGGACACGTATAGCAGTTATTCTTGTTTTTTTAGCAGCGCTTTTGCTTTATTTGCCATTTAATGCCAACCTAGCTGTGACAGACCCGGTGGAGAGCAATTATGCTCTGCCAGCTAAGGAAATGGTGCTGAGCGGCGACTTTATATCCCCGCAAATTTATGGACATTACTGGTTCGATAAACCAATTATGATATATTTATGGATTGCCGGCTGTTACCAGCTGTTTGGTATCAATGAGTTTGCGGCGCGTTTTCCTGCGGCAATCTGCAGCGCGGCAAGTGTGGCATTTTTATACTGGTTTGCCTGTAAAATTTTTATTAATCGCCGCAGTGCGCTTTTTAGCGCAATGGCACTGGCGACTTCTTTGGAATTTTGGATATTGTCGCGCATGATTATTACGGATGCCCTGCTGTTCCTGTTTAATAGCATATCCCTGGCCTTATTGTATCTCGGGCTGCGCGAAGCCAAGAAAGGCCTTGTTATCATGGCCTATGCTGCAGCCGGGCTGGCTGTACTTACTAAAGGGCCTGTGGGTATAGTACTGCCTGGACTAATTGTGATTATATATCTAGTTGTTAGTCGTCAGTGGAAGCTGTTTGGCCGGTTATTTCTATGGCAGGGTGTGGCTGTGTTTTTCTTGGTGGCCGCTCCTTGGTATATTATTATGTATCTACGTCATGGCGCGGAGTTTGTGAATACCTTTTTAGGTCTGCATAATTATGTGCGGGCAACGGTATCAGAACATCCGCAGGATAATGTATTTTATTATTATTTAGTATTATTTCCGGTTAGTATGCTGCCTTGGAGCGGGCTGCTGCTGAAAGCATTGGGCAGTCTAAAACGGCAGTTTGCGCAGCATAACGGCTTTTTGGCAACTTGGCTGGCGGTAACTTTAATTTTTTACACAGCAATGGCCACCAAATATCCTACCTATGTGTTTCCGGCCATGTTTCCGGCAGCGCTCCTGATTGGCCGTGAAATGAACGAAATGGTACATTCGCTCAGGCGCCGCTGCTGGTGGTGGCTAACGCTGCCGGCCGTATTTTTATTCGGTGTATTTGCCGCAGGCAAGCTGTTTCTTAAGGGAAATAGCAGTCTGGAATTAGTTTGGGCGGGCACAGCTATTGCGATTGCAGCTGTTTTATGGCTACAAATAAAAGGCAACTACCGTCGGTTGCCTGAGACGGTAGCTGCCGTTACTATAGTTACTTCACTTTTACTTATTCATAGTGTGCTTGTTCCTTTAGCCGAGCAGCGCTCGGCCAGAATTATTGTGCAAAATTTGCCAAAAGCCGGGGCAATCGTGGACTCCTATGGTGATTATGCGACCTCGGCTGTTTTTTACAGCGGCTATACCATAACGGATATAAAGACCACCGTGGCTGAAGAGAAAACGGAATGGTCCGGCAAATATACCATGCCTAAGGAAACCCTTGCTGGCTTTCAGGCGCGCGCGGCGCAGCATACTGCTGTGTATGTGCTGACAACTGACGATTTAAGTCTGCTGCAGCAAAGCCAAGCAGAGCAGCAATTTGTACTTGTAGCAACATACGGTAAAAAGAAGCTATATCGTCTTAGTACCCCATAGTATTCTATTCCTAATAATTATTCAAATTCTTTTTCAGTTTTTAATACTTTTTCGGTTATCCAGCGGAAAAATGTTTCGCCGCAGCGATTACAGCAATATTTGTTCCAACCTAACACCATTTTCTTATCTACCAGGTGGGCTCTGCCACCACAAAAATGAGGAATAGAAGGATACATAAGGGAAACCTCCTTTTCGTTTGAAGACCGCGATAGCGTTTTATTTAATTCTATTATACAATAAATTAATAGGGTTTAGTAGAAGATGTTTTTATGTTGGGGGAATTCGTGCGCAGATTTTTAGATAAATTCAAAATATTTTAAATTTGTATTGTAAAAATATGTTCTTATTTGGTATTATTAAGTATGAAACAAAATTAATGCCAGCAATTACTCTTTTATGTGGGGGGAACAGCATGAGTACAGTTAAAGTAATGGTAGTAGACGATTCACCTTTTTCTAGAACGATTATTGCAGAGGCCTTAACCGGAGAAGGCTATGAAGTAGTTGGAGAAGCTGATTGCCTGGATGAATTAATGAATACGTACAATAAATTGAGACCGGATATTGTTACCATGGATATTGCCATGCCTGGCGCGGATGGTTTTGAGTGCAGCAAGGCACTGCGCTTAGCCTATCCGGATGCCAAGATTATTTTGGTAAGTTCGATGAAAGATGAAGAAACAGAAGCGGAAGCCAGACGTATTGGTGTGGCCGGCTATGTACAAAAACCCGTAGAAGGGGAATCACTTAAAACGGTAATTACCAACATTTTATCGCCGGATAGTCTATTTAATCAGCTAAAAGAACGTGGCTTTGAGACTTTTAAAGAAGCACTTGGACAGAATATTACCCGCATGATTAAGCTGCCGGCAGAGTTTGAGCCGGACATTGTTTCCGATAAAGAGTATTTATCACAGGGAATCACGGTGGTGGTTGGCATTATTGGCCGCTATTCAGGTTCAATGATTTTGGATATGTCGGCTGAAACGGCCGAAAAACTGGCTGAGGCAGTTCTTCGGCGTCCGCCGAAAAATAATGATGAAGTACTGGCGATGGCGGCTGAACTTGCCAATATTGTCGGTGGCATTGCGTGCTCTATGATGAATAAAAAGGACAAATCCTTTGGCCTGAGAGTTTCGCCGCCTAGCTTGTTTCATGGTACGCCGGCCCAGGTTGTTTGCCCTAATTTGAAAATTGAAGGTGTTTATGCTAAGACTGATTTGGGACGAATCTTTTTAGGGGTTGGTTTCAAAAAGGGGTCGATTTTATGGATGTAAATATGATGAATCCAATTTTGACGGCTTTTGCTGATATATTGCCGCAAATTGGGTTTCAAAAGATTGAAAAAAAAGGCGTTTCTTTAATGGGAACAACTTTAACTAATAGTGGCGTGTTATTAAACATTGCGTTATTAGGCCAATTAAAAGGGATTATTATGATTGGCATGGATCTTGAGTCGGCAAAACGCTTTGCATCCAAAATGATGATGGGTATGGAAGTAACTGAACTTGACGGTTTGGCGCAAAGTGCCATATCAGAAATGGGCAATATGGTTTGTGCGAATGCTTGTACGCAATTTAGTAAGATTGGTTTAGGGGGTCTTGATATTTCTCCCCCGACATTAATGATTGGTGATGGAGTACAAGCTACCTTGCCTGTGCCGCAGATTATTGATGTGAAGTTTTGTGTAGACGGTATTGATATCCAGGTGTATATTGGGTTGGTATCCTAGATTAGAAATCGGGGGTGTCTTCAAGATAGGATTTTATCTTATTTGAAGACACCACTTTTTTAATATCGTATATTGCAGGAATAAAGGGAATTGTAGTGGAATATAATATTATGTTGTATATTTACCTCCTGCCTACAGGGGGTTTTTCGTTGCAAGCTACGAAGTTGTTTAATAAGAGGTGAGAGTATTGGGTGGTAAATGTGTACTGGTAACAGGTGGGGCGCGCAGCGGTAAAAGTGAGTTCGCAGAGCAGTATGTTGAGGCCGCAGGTAAAAAGATTATTTATATCGCCACAGCTCAGGTTTATGACGAAGAAATGCGCCGCCGTGTAACCATACACCAAGAGCGCCGTCCCGCCAACTGGCAGACTGTCGAAGCACCTCAGGCGGCGGATTTGGTGATGCGCGAAGCGGTAGAAACGGCCGATGCGGTGTTATTTGACTGTTTATCCATGTATTTGACGAATTTAGTGTTTGCTGAGAATACCCCGCAGGAAGTGGGAAAACGGCAAAGCTATATACTTGAGGAGATGGACAGATTGCTAGACGCCGCCTGTCAGGGAAAGGCGACTGTAGTCTTTGTTACTAATGAAGTTGGCTTAAGTATAGTCCCGGAGAATGCTCTGGCAAGGGAGTTTCGTGATTTAGCAGGACTTGTCAATCAGCGGTTTGCTCGGCGCATGCAGGAAGTATATTTGGTAGTCGCCGGGCTTGGCGTAGAATTAAAAAAATTGTCTGTAACTGCCAGCGCAGCAGGCAAAATTTAAAATAGTAATGGATGGAAGATATGGAAAAGTATTTACCCCTTTTAGCTTTGTTTTTTGATACGATTATTGGTGATCCGCGGTCAAAGTATCATCCGGTGGCACTCTTAGGCAATTTAATTGCTTTTTTGGAAAAGTATTTGCGTAAGGCCACAAATTCTGCTTTGCAGCAAAACTTAGCCGGAGCTATGTTGGTTCTTTTGACCCTCTTTATTTCTTATGCTGCAGTATGGCTCCTTATTAAAGCAGCGGTCTATTTTGGACAAACCGGGCAACTTGTCTGCAGTGCAGTCATTTTGTCTTTGGCTATTTCACCACGCAGTTTAGCCGAAGCCGGTTTAGAACTAAAGGGCTTTTTAGAAGCAGGTGATTTTGCTGCTGCTAGGTTCAAGGTTGGCTGGATTGTGGGGCGTGATACTCAGGAACTGGATACGCCGGAAATTACCAGAGCTACCGTTGAAACAGTAGCTGAAAATATTGTTGACGGCATTATTTCCCCTTTGTTTTATTTTATGATTGGGGGAGTGCCGCTGGCCTTTATGTACCGGGCGGTTAACACCCTGGATTCTATGGTCGGCTATAAAAGTGAAAAATACTTGCATTTTGGCATGGTTGCAGCGCGGGTGGATGATGTGTTTAATTATTTGCCAGCCCGGCTCACCGGATTTTTTTTAGTCATCGCCGCATTTATATTACGTTATAACGCTAAAAGAGCCATTCAGATGATTTGGCGGGATGCCGGCAAGCATCCAAGTCCCAACAGCGGCTTTGCCGAGGCGGGGGTGGCAGGAGCGCTGGGCGTTCGTCTTGGCGGGCTCAATTATTATGGCGGTATTGCGCATAATCGTGCTTTTATGGGCGATGCGCTGGAGATACTTCAGCCCAAGCATATAAAAAAGACCATTTATCTCATGTACGCAGTTACCCTCTTTGGGGTGTTTGGTTTAATGCTGCTATCAGCGATTTTTTAGAATTAGGAAGGACTAGGATTGTATGTTAAATGATTTTATTACAGGCTTGCAGTTTTTAACGCGGCTGCGCCTTTTCCAGCAAAACCAATGGTCGGCAGAAGGATTTGGTCGAAGTGTGAAATTTTTCCCAATGGTCGGTGCGATTATTGGCTTACTATTAACCAGCTTTAATTTTTTACTGTCGGTATATTTGCCGCAGTGGATTCGCGGCAGCTTTGAACATGTTGCCGCCGCACTTTTAATAATAGCCTGCATTTTTATTACAGGGGGCCTCCATTGGGACGGTTTTATGGATACTATGGATGGGATTTTTTCGGGGCGCTCGCCTGAGCGGATGCTGGAAATTATGAAAGACAGCAGGGTAGGTGCTAATGGGGTGATGGCCGCAGGACTGCTATTTTTAGTTAAGTGGTCGCTGTTTATGGATATTTCTCCGCAAAAATTGGTGCTGGCCTTATTTGTTATGCCTATTATTGCAAGGTTTGCCATGGTAGTTGGCATTACTTGTTTTCCGTATGCTAGGCCGGAAGGTATGGGCAAGGCGTTTAAGGAGTATGCCGGAAAAAGTACGCTGGTATTTGCGGCAATTTTTACTTTTGTCATACTCGCGTTTACCATGCAGCTTCAGGTCTTGGCAGCCCTAGCACTTGTTATGGTATTTACCGCCGGCTTTGGGGGCTTTGTTACTAGGC
>JAJFUN010000029.1 GCA_021372375.1 Pelosinus sp.
GACCAAAACAACTTTTCCTAAAAAAGAAAAATGACTCTTGGTCGGCATATGACCAAAAGTTTGACGGATTTGTAAATCAATTAATACACTGTGTCAAGAGAAATAGAATTTTTTCCAACTCCTTACAAAATTAATCAAAAAAAATTTGCCTTTGCTGGAGCAGTAGTTAAATATTAAGCACAAAGTATGCCAATTTAATTTTATACACTAGCCGCTGACAATTCTCCTTCCGAAAGTTAACGATTACCGGCTGTTTTTCACCATATTCAAGGCTACAGACACATTCTTTTGAAATTCCAGATTGTCGGGGTTCAAATGTAAAGACTGTTGAAAATGCCCAAGGCCTTCTTTAATTTTTCCTGTTTTTATTAAAGCGATGCCCAAATTATTATGAACGTCAGCATCATCCGGATTTATTTTTAAAGACTCGGTGAAATGATTTATAGCTTCCGGGAACCTGTTCTTTAATATTAGAGCAATTCCAAGGTTATATTGTGCCTCAGCCGATTTATTATTAATTCTTAAGGCCTTCAGGTAGCAATTTATCGCGTCATCCAGTTTACCCATTTTTTGTAAAACGTTGCCTGCATGCACGTAAGCCGGATCATATTTAGGATTAATTTTTAATGTCTCATAGTAATAATATAAGGCTTTTTCATTATCACCATATTTTGCCGCATTGTAACCCAGTATGTGGTAGGCAATGTATTTTCTCTTATCAAATTCAATCGCATGTCCAAACAAAGTGAAGTTATTTTCCCAAATTTGCACTCGATGATAAGACGCCGTCGCCACCGTTGTTATAAATACCGTTGCTACAAATAAATTTACATATTTTCCATATCTTATTCCAGATAATAAAACAGGCAGCCCCCAACTGAGCATGATGAATATACCAATCAGTGGAATGTATGTATAACGGTCCGCCATCGCTTGAGAACCGACTTGAACAAGGCCGATAACAGGAATAAGCGTTCCCAAATACCAAAACCAGCCGACTGCCAGATAGGGTGTTTTCTTAATAAATATAGCTGCTAAAGAAGTTAGCAAAATAATCAGAATAACGGCACCTGCTACTTCCAGAGAATTAAATTTATCAGGATAGGTGTAAAAAACTCCCAGGTTATGAAACCAGAACGTTTTTTCCAGGTAGCCGGCGTAAGAGTTGAGTGTATTACAAATTCTTTGCGACAGTGAAATATCCTGAAGAGAAATAACTGCGTGATATTTATTTTGCGCTACAAAGGTTATTACGCAGGAAAATAATGTAAGCAAAAATAACGGCATCTTTTCCAGAAGCAGAGATAATAATGATTTTTTTTCAGTAGAGAAATCGTTGACAGAAATATTCTTCCCTAACTTCATTCGTCCCAGTGGCCAGTAATCCATTAATAATAATATAAACGGCAGAGTAACGAGCATTGGTTTAGCCATCAAGCCCAAGGCAAACAAAAAAATTACTATCATGTACTGTTTCCAGTTCTGGCTTCTACTATAGTTGGCATAAGCCCACATAGTCAGTATCCAGAAAAATGCGCTCAATACATCTTTACGCTCAGACACCCAGGCCACTGATTCCACATGTAGAGGATGCAAAGCGAACAACGCTGCCACGAAGGCACTGCGATAGAGAGCACCCGTCATCTTATTTAATAAAAAAAACAGAAGAAGAGTATTAGCAATATGAAACAAGAGATTCGTAATGTGGTAACCGCCGGCATTGTCGCCATACAAATTATAATCCAGAATTAATGACAGCCAGGTTAAA
>JAJFUN010000040.1 GCA_021372375.1 Pelosinus sp.
TTCAATATTTTCTGCCAGCCTGGTTAAACCTTTGAAAACATCGTTGGTTAAATCAGCATCGAATCCATTAAAGAGATTATCCAGGAATTCCAATTCCTTTTGGCTTCGCTGGGCAAAATAATCTGTACATTTTTGAGTTAATGAAATTCGTAAAGCCCGCGCATCATCTTGATCCTTTATTATGGTGATATATCCTCTTTCATTCAAAGCAACTGCAATTCGTTTTGCATTTTGACGTGAATAACCAATAAAATTGGCCACTTCACTCAATGTCGGTGGCTCGTCAAATTTTGAAACGCTTACAATAAAAAGCCATTGTTTGATCGTAATGTTTTGATCAAATGCGTCCCCAAGTACCTGCAGTTTGTTAGCTAATGCAAATATTAATCCAAAAATGTAAGCTTTTTGTTCCAACTCATCCATTTTTTCAGCCCTCCCATATAGGTAATATGTTACCTATATAATACGCAACATATTACCTTTTGTCAAACATTATCTCAACATATCAATAACTTTAATCCACAAAATAAAAAAGCCCCCCCTCGGGTCTGCCAGCTTATTATTCACTAATAAGCTGGCAGTGATAATACGTATGCGCTGGTTATGACTCTGGATTCGTAATTGAAAGGAATAATATCTATTGAGGTCGAAAATAGTAGCAACGATTTTTCTGGAAGAATATTGCAAAGGAGGTGTCCTGGCCTGAAGATAATTATTGAAGATATTTCAGACGGGGAAGAGGATCAGATCATTATCAAATGTAGGGAAATAAATAATGAAATTTTACAACTTATCTCTGACATCAGATCACAACAACAATTAATAATTGGATATGACCAAAATGCTATTCATAGATTAAATCCCGCTGACGTGTACTATTTTGATACAGTTGATAATAAAACCTTCGCATATTGCAGTGCCAAAGTTTTTGAGATACGAAAGAAATTGTATGAACTTGAAGCAGAGTTTGTTAATAGCGATTTTTTAAGGACTTCCAAATCAGTTATTCTTAATATTAAAAAAATACAAAAGGTTAGTCCTGCTTTCAGTGGAAGGTTTGAGGCTTTTTTGGATAATGGTGAGAGAATCATCATTTCAAGGCAATATGTTCCAAATCTAAAAAAGAAACTAGGGATTCAGGAGGGGCAATGATGGAAATAAAAGGTCTAATTAATGTGATGGTTAAGACATTTTTTATAGCTACTGTAGGGATAATTGTTTCGGTAGCCGTGTTCTGCTCTGTTTTTTCCAAGGATGCAACATTTGGAGTGAGTATTTTTTGGCAGATATTACTTTTAGCGGTGTTGACTACCTTGCCATCTTTGGTTTTTTTCTCACCAAAGGAACTAAGTAAAAAAGGCTGGCTGGTTAGAGAAGGTATACATTTGGTTGTTTTGATTAGCATACTTCTTTATTTGGGGTGTACATGGGGATGGATTGCAATAAGCAAACCCATACAAATTGCGTTTTATTTGTTCCTTATAATAGTTGTTTACTTAGCCGTAAAATTGCTGGTATTCCAAAATGATAAGAAGGTTGCTAATCAGCTCAATATTGGGCTGAAAAAATACAATGATGTATAAAAGTAACTATATTTTGACGGTAGGCTGTTAACAGCTTACCGTCCTTTTTTTTCACCTTACCGTATCCAAATTGCAACATACTTCCTGCCCTATAGTAATAGGAAAACGCAGTGAATATACTATGTTCAGAGAAAGGGGCGGGAGTATGAATAAGATTATTAAGGTGAAAAATTTACAAAAAAGTTACGGCGAGATACAAGCTGTAAAAGACATTAGTTTTTATGTGGAGCAGGGAAAGCTATTTTCTTTTTTAGGCCCTAATGGAGCAGGCAAATCAACTACAATTGATATTATTTGCACACTGCTGGAATGTGATAGTGGAGAAATTGTTATTGATAATAAGAAAATCGGGCGAGACGATACGGCAATACGAAACTCTATAGGAATTGTATTTCAGGATAGCTTGCTTGATCCATTATTAACGGTTGGTGAAAACTTGGCAATTAGAGGCGGATTCTATTTTAAGGATAAAAATAAACTACGGCAAGTGGTACGTAATGTGGCTGTGATGACCGGAGTAATGGAACTTATGGATCGTCCTTATGGAAAGCTATCCGGCGGTCAAAGACGCAGAGCGGATATTGCCAGGGCACTTATTAACACTCCGAAAATTCTTTTTCTTGATGAACCAACCACAGGGCTTGATCCGCAAACCAGAAAAAATATATGGGATACAATCAAGCGGCTAAAAGATGAAACGGGCATGACAGTCTTTCTGACCACCCATTATATGGAGGAAGCAGATAATTCAGATTATGTTATGGTCATTGACCACGGTGAGATAGTGGCCAGCGGCACTCCGGGAGAGTTGAAACAAAAATATGCCAGAGATGTTTTAAGATTGACTGTTCAAAATGAGCAGCCGATACGGGATATGCTAAATGAAACCAACACGGAATTTTTATATAATGGTGACCAGTTTACTATTAAGCTGACTTCTACCTTGTCTGCTATCCCGATTGTTGAGAGATGCAAGGATTTTATAACCGGCTTTGAGGTACTATACGGTACCATGGATGATGCTTTTATAGGTATCACAGGAAAGGAGCTTCGGGAATGATTGTATTTACAAATAGAAATTTAAAATTGTATTTTAGGAATAAAGGTGCGGTATTTTTTTCTTTGCTGGCAGTTTTCATTATTATTGGCTTGTATGCTGTGTTTTTGGGAGATGTTTGGTTAAATGATTCAATGGGTATAGAAAAACAACAGCTATTAATGAACAACTGGCTAATAGCTGGAATTCTGGCTGTTGCCTCAGCGACAACAACAATGGGCGCCTTTGGGATTATGGTTGAGGATAAGGAGAAGAAGATCTATAAGGATTTCTATGCCTCTCCAATCAAACGGGCAAGTGTTACCGGTGGATATCTTATGAGTGCGTTTATAATTGGTGTTTTAATGAGTTTAGTGGCATTGGTAATCGGTCAAATATTCATCATTACACAGAGCGGAGAGCTGCTTGGCATGGAGGCGAGCATAAAGGTATTTGGGCTGATACTTCTAAACACAATGACAAACACCGCAATGGTTGGGTTTATGGTTTCTTTTTTCAGCAGCCAAAACTCCTTTTCTACAGCCAGCACCATTATGGGTACGTTAATCGGATTACTTACAGGCATCTACTTGCCAATTGGAAACTTACCGGAGGCTGTGCAGTATATCGTCAAGCTGTTCCCTGCATCCTACGGGGCAGCCCTTTTTCGACAGGTAATGATGGAAAAGCCTATGGGTATAGCGTTTGCAGGTGTACCCATAGAAAAACTTGATAGCTTCAAAGAGTCTATGGGTATAATTTATCGCTTTGGTGAATATACGATTACACCATTTGGAAGCGTTGCTATACTTATGGGTACAGCTTTGGTGTTTTATCTTCTTTCGGTATGGAATATGTCAAGAAAAATCAATTAGGAATATATGGAGATGGAAACATAAGCTATCCGTTATGGCAGTAAATACAGTCTTTTTTCATGTAATAAACGTTGAGGCGTCGAAATTTTATCCCCCTAGTATTATTTATAATTATATTTCCATTAACGAATCTCATTAAATGAGATGACTAATTGGTGATATCATAATAGCGAATGCTGTTGGCAAAACTATGTTTTACTCCGATCATGCAGCACATTAGCAGTAAAGGCGGTTATAAAAGTGGCGAAAGCATTAAGATCACCTAAAATATGGATAGGAATTGGCTTATTTGTGATAGGAACCTTCATTCCGTATTGGATAAAGCCTCAACTTATAGCACTGGATCAATCACTCCAAACTATGATCGATACCTATGGAAATACCATAATGATTAATGCATTTCTGGTTGTGTCGATTAATACTGTTATTGCTATTCCCCAGTTTCTTGGTGTTGTTATTTGGGGTGATGGAATGGCAGAGGCTTTTAATCGTAGTGAATTG
>JAJFUN010000047.1 GCA_021372375.1 Pelosinus sp.
TCGGGCGATTAGCTCAGCTGGGAGAGCGCCTGCCTTACAAGCAGGATGTCGGCAGTTCGATCCTGTCATCGCCCACCACTTTATTATAAAACGGCCCGGTAGTTTAGTTGGTTAGAATGCCGCCCTGTCACGGCGGAGGTCGAGGGTTCAAGTCCCTTCCGGGTCGCCATTTAAAAACAATACCCCTTTTGGGGGTTTTTTTATGTATCAGAAAGTATAAAATTTTGGAGAGTTGTGATTTTAAAAGTCCCCTCTAGAGAGGGGTGGCGCGTGAGCGACGGGGTGTGTTGGTATTGACGCGGTAAATGAAAAAGACTTACGACAAAGAAACCAACCAACCAACACACCCCGCCCTTTGGGCACCCCTCTCTAGAGGGGAACTAAGGCAAAGTACTGGTCTTTCTGGCCTCAAGGCTCGAGGATCGCGCTAGCGGTTTTTCTTATCTTGGTGTTCTAAATAAGGCATTTTTGTTATAGATTTTTATAGATAAGCAGACTATATTAGAAACGGCATAATACAAAAAATACATTTATATAAGGTTTTAACAGCGGAAAGATGCGGGAAGGATAAAAGGTATTATGGATACATAAATATTCATCGGTTAAAAAATTCTGAATTATAAGAATATTAGGAATATAATTGCAGCGGGAGAAATTTTATAATAAATTTGTAGATGATGTAATTTTTTGCAATTCCTCCAAGTATAATATCGATGATAGTCTATAGGTTATTTGTCTAATAGAGAAATTGATCACTTGGGACGAAATAGCACCTAACTATTATTTCTGTCCTATGGCGATAAATGTCTAATAAGGGGGAGGGCTTATTATGGATTTATTGTTCATGGTACCGCTGGCTGGATCAATTACCATATGCGTAACGGTTTACCTGATTTGGTATATTTTTCGGGCTGATCGCGGCGATGAAGAAATGCAGAGTATTGCACAGGCCATTCGGGAAGGTGCAATGGCTTTTCTTAAACGGCAATATACCACGATTGCTTTGCTGGCAATTATTGTGGCTGTAGTATTAGGTGTGATATCAAAGAGCGGGTGGTATACACCAGTATCTTTTATTTGTGGGGCCCTTTGCTCAGCCTTGGCTGGATTTATCGGCATGTATGTTTCAATAAATGCTAATTTGCGTACCGCAGCGGCTGCTAAAAAGGGCTTGGATGCGGCGATCAAGATTTCCTTTCGCGGCGGCGCAGTAACCGGGCTTTCCGTTACAGCGCTGAGCCTTTTGGGGGTAGCTGGTTTATTTTATGGTTTTGACGGTATAAATCAGCCCGAGCGGGCCCCACTTTTAATTGTCGCTTATGGCTTTGGTGCCAGTTTTGTGGCCTTGTTTGCGCAGTTGGGGGGCGGTATTTATACCAAGGCCGCTGATGTTGGCGCTGACCTTGTAGGCAAGGTTGAAGCCGGAATTCCAGAAGATGATCCGCGCAATCCAGCCGTTGTCGCTGATTTGGTAGGCGATAATGTGGGCGACTGTGCCGGACGTGGTGCAGATCTCTTTGAATCAACAGCAGCTGAAAATATTGGCGCAATGATTTTAGGGGTGGCGCTTTATCCGGCTTTTGGCATCAATGGTATTATGTTTCCGCTTGTGGCCAGAGCTTTTGGTCTATTGGCTTCCATTGTAGGTATTTTCTGCGTGCGAGCAGATGAGACCAACGTTAAAGAAAATAATCCAATGAAATATCTTAATATCGGCTACGCTATTACTAGTGTACTTGCAATTATTACTTTATACTTTGTTACAGACCAAATGATTAATAAAGATGGCAGCGGTATATACTTCTTTGGCTGCGCATTAGTTGGTATTGTTACCAGTTATCTGTTCGTCTTGGCTACACAGTATTATACTGATCTCAATCATCGTCCGGTTAAACAAATTGCAGAATCCTGCCACACCGGTCCAGCTACGACAATTATTTCCGGGTTTGCTTTTGGTCTTGAAAGTACGGCTATGCCGGTAATTATTATTTCAGCAGCACTGCTCATATCTCACTGGTTAGGCGCCAAAACAGGTCTTGCCGGTGGCGGTGTATATGGTACAGCGGTTGCTACGATGGGTATGCTGTCTACTTGTGCATATATTCTAGCAATGGATACATTTGGTCCAATTACCGATAATGCAGGCGGCATTGCGGAGATGTCGCAGCAGCCGTCATCCGTTCGTTATATTACAGATCTTTTGGACGGCTGCGGCAATACCACCAAAGCCATTACCAAGGGATATGCAATTGGCAGTGCTGCGCTGGCTACGTTCATTTTGTTTGCAGCCTATCTTGATGAAGTGCAAGTTCTTTCCACAGGCTTTAACCGCATTATTGATATCGGCAAGCCAGAAGTATTTGTCGGCGGTTTCCTGGGTGCGATGCTGGTATTTATTTTTACTTCTACTGCAATACGGGCGGTTGGCAAAGCAGCGCAGTATGTTATCAAAGAGGTGCGGCGTCAATTTGCGGAAAATCCCGGTATTATGGCAGGCACAGCTAAGCCTGATTATGCTAAATGCGTAGATATTGTAACAGTAGGCGCGCTAAAACAAATGGTGCTGCCAGGGCTGATTGTTGTAATATTCCCTATTCTGGTGGGCGCTATTCTCAAGGCTGAAGCAATGGGCGCATTCTTGATGATTGCTACCGTCGCCGGCATTTTAATGGCGCTGACGCTTAATAATGGCGGCGGTGCTTGGGATAATGCCAAAAAGCGCATTGAACTTGGCGAGGGCTATGCCGGCAAAGGCAGTGAGGCTCATAAAGCTAGTGTTGTTGGTGATACGGTAGGTGATCCCTTTAAGGATACTGCAGGCCCGTCCATCCACGTACTGATTAAGCTTTTGAGTACCATTACCTTGGTATTGGCAGCACTCTTTGTCTAAGGTGTAATTAAAAGGACTGTGCATATGGGAATTACCGCTTGATATGCACAGTCCTTTCTTTTGTTTTATAGGGTTGTTTCTGTCTGGGGGGCGGTAATTGGCACGGTGACAGCAGCATTGGGGTTATTAAGCGGGGGGAGATTCGCAAAAAACTGCTGGGCTATTTGTGCAATATCCGGGGGCAGGCCTAGGTTTGCAAAGTTATTCAGGGAAGCTGCCTGCAAGGCTTGCAAAAGACTCGGATCAATCGAAAGGACAGGCACGCCAGTAGCAGTGGCTGTTGTCGGAATCACATTATTGGTAATTACCACATGAGCGGCATTTGCCGGATTCATTAGTACCGGCAGGTTATTGTAGACAAAAACTGCTAGGATACTTTGAAAATCAGGACGTAAAGGCATAATAAGCACATCCCTTTTTAGTATGGTTATATAGAACTATGCCGTACTATGCGCTAATATTCACTGAAGAAGGGTGATGAAATGTTTGGTATATTGGGTAAGCTGCTTGCTTTAAGGCAGGTACTATGGTATAATAATTTTCGTTAAGTCAATATGCGGGTGTAGCTTAGTGGTAAAGTCCCAGCTTCCCAAGCTGGTTAGGAGGGTTCGATTCCCTTCACCCGCTCCATAAGAAATAGTACCCTTCGGTGTATGCCGAAGGGTTTTTTGCGTTTAACGGGGTAGCCATTGCGATTGCTCACGGGTAGGCTTTATTTCCATTTTTGTTAAATTCAGCAAGTTTTGATTCTTGACCAAGAAAAATAAGATAATTTTATGAAACAAATAGGGGAAATAAAGGATTTAAATATATTTTTAGAGAAATATAGATTATAATGTTTTTTTTGATAAATTTTAAAAGTGACTTGCTATATGGGATAGAGCTGAACTCAGAAGATAATTATGGGGGGATATGAATTTTATTAAACTATTCATCGTATGAAGAAACAATAAGAAATTTGTCCGGCTTCAACAAAAAAATCATAAATGAAGTGTGTTATAAATTTAATATGCATAATGTGTCTGTAAATCCGTATATAGCTTTGCGGAAAAATATTGAAATTGTTTTTTTTTGTAGAACTCTATTGGATTGGGAATGTAATATTCTTACGAAATATGAGAAAAAAAATGTTTTTGAAGAGTATTATCCTCTGATTCTGGATTATGGAAGAAAAGAGGTTGTACTACAGAAATCTCAGGAATATTCCTGCAATATTAATTATTTCTATCTTTTTCAACCGTTTTACTATAAAGATGTGATATTTAGCTTTTTCGTTAGTTTTTTTGAAAAACCTATCTTTAAGAATTTTAATTCGAAGAATAGTGATTTAGAACAGGAAATTGTAATTCAAATATCTGCTTTTTTTCGTAAGCAGAATAAATATGGTCCAGAACAAATTTCAGTTGCTATTTTAGATGAACAGTTTATAGTTATTATGATTTCAGGACTATTAACTCCTTTCTTAAAAGAGTTTATTAACATCGATAGACAGAAGGCCTTAACTGTTGAAAAAGCATTTATCATGCAAGCTGAAGCCGTTTTAAAAGAAATTTTCAGTAAACATTTTAATGGGAATTTATATAAACCACTCATTTATTTTGATAAAAATAACGACAAACTTATTGTCTTATCGCCTTTATCAAAAGATAAATGGACGAATTTTTTAGATAGAATGTGCACTTGATTTGCGAGCTGTATTTTTTAGAAATTATTATTTTTAAGAAAATATAGTGTGAATTCAAGTTGTTATTTAGTGTGAATTTAATTATATTATACATAGCAGACTGGCAGTACGTTTTAATGTAGCTGTTTAAGATACGCTTGTGCTTTTTTGTGCAAGCGTATCTTTTTTTGTAACTTATCCTTTTTAGTTAAAAGGATAGTTCTAAATAAAATAATAATTTACAAAAATGGGGGTGATTTTCATAAAAGAAATAATGAATATGTTTAGTTAACGGCCGATTGCATAGTAAATCCACATTAGTCTTGTGGGATGGATTAAGGGGGGCAACGGAGCGCAAGATGCTTTCAGTTTGTTTTGAAGATGGGGGATTCACTAAGCTTGTTTATGAACCGAAAACGGAAGTAATTGATTGCTTCCTAATAGATTATCCGGGGGAATTACACTAAGCTGTACAATATGGGAGGAAAAACAATGAAATTTTTTGATAACCTGAAAGTAAGTCTTAAACTAGGATGCTTAATTTTTATCGCATTGCTATTTATAAGTATTATAGGGTATGCAGGTTACTATGTTGATCACCAATCAAACACCTGTTTGAATACGATGTACGAAAATCAATTAGTGCCAATTGCACTTATCAACGAAAACCGCGCTCATGTTAATAAGGTAAATCAAGCCCTCATGGAAATGATGATTGCAACGGATGATAAAAAAAATCAAGAGTTGAAAAAGGTTATTGATGAGCGGGTAAAAAACTTCAATGATAATGTAGCAGGGCTTGAAAGGGCTCAGTTAGATTCCATAGCGAAGGAAAAATTGGCTGGAATCAAAACGGCCATGCAAAAATATCGTGAGGCAAGAAAGCCGGTTCTTGATTTGGCAGTGCAAAACAAAAATGCCGAAGCTTACGCCTTATATACGGCTACCGTCGATCCGTTAGCCGCGGATGCTCTTAATCGCTGCATTGATCTTTCTAAGTATTTAGTTGAACTGGCACAGAAAACAAAATTGGACAATCAAGCATCATTTGAAAAAGGTAATCAAATTGGAACTAGTGCTATTTTTGTATCTCTATTGATATTAGTATTGAGTGGATTTTACATTACCAAAAACATAACTAAACCGCTTAATACGATGGTATTACTTTGTAAGGAGTTAGCCGCGGGTGATTTTCGTGACAAAGCGCGTCTTCTTGTCAGAAAAGATGAAATCGGTCAGTTGGCAGATGCGTTAGTTGCTATGCGCAGCAGTATTCGCATTTTGATGCAACGTGTCCATAATTCATCTGAACAGCTGGCTGCATCATCAGAGGAACTGACCGCAAGTGCCGATCAGTCAGCCCAAGCCGCCAACCAAGTTGCAGGTTCCATTACAGAAGTAGCAAAAGGTGCCGAACAACAACTAAGTGCCGCCGATGACACATCTGCCGTGGTACAGCAGATGTCAGTCAGTATCCAGCAAGTTGCCGCCAATGCTAATGAAGTAGCCGGACAGTCGGCTCAGGCAGCTGATAAGGCCAACGAAGGGAATAAGTCAGTGGATAAAGCGGTCAAGCAGATGGCCCATATCGAGCAGACAGTAACCGCTTCAGCCCAGGTAGTAGCTAAACTGGGGGAACGTTCTAAGGAAATTGGTCAGATTGTTGATGCCATCTCCGGTATTGCTGGTCAGACGAATTTATTAGCCTTAAATGCTGCTATTGAAGCTGCGCGTGCCGGAGAACAAGGGCGTGGTTTTGCCGTAGTAGCAGAAGAAGTCCGCAAGCTTGCAGAACAATCGCAAGATGCCGCCAAACAAATCGCTGCACTGATTGGTGAAATCCAGGGCGATACCGACAAAGCGGTAGTAGCCATGCATGATGGCACCCGTGAAGTCAAGCTGGGAGCAGATGTAGTTAATGCTTCCGGGCAATCATTCCAGGAAATCACAGGCCTGGTAACTCAGGTGTCTGGACAGGTGAAAGAAATATCTGCTGCCATCGAGCAGATGGCTAGTGACAGCCAGCAAATTGTCGAAGGAGTAAAACAGATCGACAATCTAAGCAAAAAAGCATCTGGAGAAGCGCAAGCGGTATCCGCTGCCACAGAAGAACAGTCTGCATCTGTGGAAGAAATCGCCTCTTCCAGCCAGTCGTTGTCTCGCCTGGCGCAAGATCTCCAGCAAGCAGTTAGCAAGTTTCAAATTTAACAGGAAAGGGTGGGATGAAACCTAATAAAAAGGACTAACGTTTTACATTAAGCCAAAAGGCTGACTCACCACATTTTTATAGAAGAAACAATACAAATCCGTCGGCTGTGTGCCGACGGATTTGTTAAGGTGTCGTTCTTATCTTTAATGGCCGCCAGCGATCATGAATCCAGAACCATTCATGGGGCTGCCTGCGGATTTGCTGTTCAAGAATATGCGAGAGTGCCTGCATGGTCTCTTGGATGGCCAGGTGTTTATCCTGGGTTCTATCGACTGTTAGCGGTGGAGAAATATATAGATCATAGGTTCCGTCAGGTGCTTCTGTAATAAAGGCTGGGACGATGGGCGAATTCTTTATTCTAGCCAAAACGGCGGCGCCGGGCGGCGTTGAGGTCTGACGGCCGAGGAAATCTACCCAAACGCCGTTTTGCAGGACATCATGATCAAATAAGATAAGCGGAATCCGGTTCTCACCAAGTACTCTCACGATATCGCGAACCTCTGTCGTATAGAGAATTTTGCCCCCGGCCATGGTACGATATTCACATAAAAAACGTTCAAAACCATTGTTTTGCTGCTGCCTTCTGGCGACAGCCACCATTGGATAGCCGTAAAAGGCAAGACCGGTGCCAAGTAATTCCCAGTTCCCGTAATGACCGGTGGCCATGACAACACCATTGCCAAGCGCAAGCGCATTATCTAAATTTTCAGCGCCATGAATTCTGAGGATTTGGCTGATGTTATCTTTCGTAAAGCGGGGATAGCGAAGCATGTCGGTAAACATTTTGCCGAACCGGGAGACGCTTTTTTTGGCAATTTTCCGGGCTGCTTGCTTTGGCATAATTAATGTGCTGCTAATATTTTTGATGGCAATATTTTTTCTCTTTTGGGAAAGAACCAGCCAATATAGCAAGCCTAACAGCTTGGCTAAATAGAGCTGGGTAGAAGGGGACAGGCGAAGAAAGAACCAGCCAATAAACTTTACTAATTGATAAGTCATAACAATATCCTTTCTTGGTGCAGGCGTATGTAGACTTTTATTATAGCAAATTATTGGATGGAAGGGTTTAATTTTGACATAAAAAATAGGTGGCGCGTGCCACCTGTAAATTAAGTGTGCTCATTTTTGGCGGAAGAAGTTTTTTGTGATTTTTTCTCGTCAATTTTTATCGGAATAGGCTTAGGAGATCTTAAGGCTTCTTGTTGTTTGTGCCATTCTTTAGTGCGGTCTGGATGTTTTTCACTCATACTATCACCTCATAAGCTAGTTTTCCCCATTGAATGGTTTGCATGTATGGCTAGATCAAGAATAATCTGGATATAAAGCGGAAAAGTAGCGCAAACTATCTCAGGAATTTGTTATTTTAGCTGTTAGGAGGATGGTATATGAAAAAGTTCATTTGCACGATTTGCGGCTACGTTCATGAAGGGGAGGAAGCGCCGGAGATGTGTCCGGTGTGCAAGGCGGCCAAGGATAAGTTTAAGGAAATGACTGGGGAGTTAGCCTGGGCCGATGAACACCGTATTGGGATTGTAAAGGATATTCCTATTGAGCTTTTAGATGGGCTGCGAGCCAATTTTACGGGCGAATGCAGTGAAGTAGGCATGTATTTGGCTATGTCGCGGCAAGCTGATCGGGAGGGTTATCCGGAAGTCGCCGAAGCCTACAAAAGAATTGCGTTTGAAGAGGCCGAACATGCGGCTAAGTTTGCTGAAATATTAGGTGAGGTAGTCGTGCCTAATACAAAGGCCAATTTAACAGCAAGAGTAGAAGCCGAGTATGGCGCGTGTGAAGGCAAGAAGAAACTGGCAACTCTCGCCAAACAAAATAATTTGGATGCCATCCATGATACTGTCCACGAAATGTGCAAAGACGAAGCCAGACATGGCTGTGCCTTTAAAGGATTACTGGATCGTTACTTTAAATAGGGAGGCCATACTATGACAAAAATTAACTGCGCTGTGCCAGAGTGTTCACATAATAAAGAGGGAGTTTGCTATGCAAATTGTGTTGATATAGTTGGCAGTTCAGCAAAAGCCGATTATGATACAGCCTGCAGCGCTTACTTAAACAAACTGCATTATGCAGAGCTGACCAATAATACACTAAGTGAAGGAGCTTGCAATTGCCTGAAATGCAGTGTAGCAACCTGCTCTTTCAATGGGAATAATCTATGTACATTAGAGGCTATTCAGGTAAGTGGGCAAGCTGCCGATTTTTATACACAAACACAGTGTTCCAGTTTTAAACAGCAAAACTAGATTGCAGTAGTTGAGGGTTGACAGTCGGGGGCGC
>JAJFUN010000126.1 GCA_021372375.1 Pelosinus sp.
CGCTTACGGCCTGCTACCTTGCTGTCTACGCTTAACCGCATGAGTTACCTCATACCGTCCAAGACTCGCTATGAATGGTTTGCTAAACCTTGTTCAGCGGGGTTCCCACCCGCTATATGATGCACCCTTCGCTTGGCGCACAGACAGGGACTTTGTCCCGTTCTTACCTTCCCCAAACATTGATTATCCATTAAGCAATATCCATATACCATATATCCGCTTGGCATTTTATAATACCCAAGCCTTTCAACGATCTTCGTCATCTTCAAATATATTCTGAGACAGATGGGGACATTCTTATTTTGTCACAAAAAAGTTGACAAAAACGAATGTCCCCATCTGTCTCTAATGGTTCTCATGAGTCAGGTGACGGTTCTTCGACTCATAAAACAGCCTTCTAATATATCCTATAATATTGGGCTATTCTATTTAAATCCTCAAGATACCTTGTGTACAACCACCGAATTTTCCCATTATAAGTAAATTTCCTAAATGCACAGCAAAAAACCCACGACAAATTTCGCGGTGTGACTTTAACCATAAAATCGCCATTTTATAACCATAACTTCGCCAGCACGAAAATCGTATAGACCTTGAAAACTAAGGGCTTTCGTAAATATCCTTTTTTTAATAAATTAATCATAAATTCGCCAAAAGTACAATTTTTAAGCATAAAGTTGCCAGGAGTAAAAGCTCATAAAAATAGAGATTATCGAAATTAGTACAATTAACCTCTATTCTATATTCACCTTTACCGACCCAACGAACAGTCCCTTGACTCAGATGTTTTTGGATATTCATTTTCCTCTCGGCTTTAGCGCTATTTCAGTCCTGAGCCTAATGGATTATATACATCACTTTCCAGAACATAAGATCTCTTGTCAAGCGTAATAACATCTTTTTTGGTAAACCATTTAGGCATTTTGTCTGCTAATTTTTTTTTGTAGTCTTTGCGCATATCTACAGCAGTTAGCTGAATATGTGGATTCACAGTAATTGATTTCACTTCACCTGTCTTAGTCTGAAACGTAAATGTTTTGGCGCCGCTAAAGCCATTATCCAAGCAATAAGTAATATCGTTAAGCCCCATAAGTGCTGTTGGAACACCATCGATAGCTGTCAATACATCACCCGCCGCAAACGCACCCAATTCCGGGAAATTCTTCGCATCTATCGAAGCTAGTTTAAATGGTCCCTTATTCACATTCTTCCATTCCCACGTAATGCCATAATCAACTTTTCCGTACAGTTGATTATATACTGAATGAAGTCTATTTGCCCAAATATCAGCATTCATACGCCAATACGATGTTTTCTCATCATAATACAAATAATAGGTGCTTCCAGGAAAATAAGCTCCCGCATAGCCATAGTAACCAGGTGTGCTTTTCTCTATCAGCAGACTCATGGTTACCCATACCCCATTATTATATGGACGGCATGCCACTGTAACAAAATCCGAACCATTATCATATGTATTTCGACAGATTAGCTGCGTAACTTGCGGATCAGTGGTGTGATAAATAAAATAACCATCCGAATAGTTAAATTCCTCCTTCCCTTTATATTCCGTAATATTAGCTTCGTAAATCAAGGCATCCATTACTTCTTCCGGTTTGACATTTGGAATGAATATCTGTGGGGAATATATTATCTTCTCCAGATTCGAGGGCGCTACATCGCCTTCTCGTATATATGCGTTTTTTTCTACTGACACCAGATTCTTAAAGCCAGTAATCTTTGAATCAAATGGTTTCCAGGTAATTGGCGGCACACCCTCAAATTGTAAAGTAAAACTCATTGCATTTACTTTACTTAACATTTGCACTGCATCTTCTGGCAACGCATACCAAGCAATGCAATTTTTCTTTTCGACAACTGGCTTTGTTCCTTCCAGTAAAGGCAATGCAAACTCCTGATTATTAAGCGAAAGCACAAGTTTGGGTAAAGGCTTTTTTGCAAAGTTACTATTTGTTATGTCCGCAAACAGAAAGTAATAAGACCTGCCCTCCGCTGTAAAAACTTTATGAACCTGCACTTTCCAATTCGATGCTGAGTCCTGTACCAAAAATGAAATGGTACCGTCAGGCCCCTTATGTCCATGAATCCTACCATCATCAACCAAAAACGGTGAGGCCTGCGCCAGCGTCGATACTCCTAAAAAAAAGCAGGCTAATGTGAGAACTACAATTATGAATCTTTTCATGGTTTAACCTCCCTGTGGCTTCTTAACAATTACAAAATATATAGCCGGGCTCATAAATCAGCCCAGCTATATACTTTTATTTACCCGCTATTTTTTTCAATACATCGTCCGTAATATCTTGACCGCCATAAATATCGACGCTTTTATCAATTACCATTGTTATACCTTTCGCATCCGCCACTTCTTTTACAGCGGCATTTACTTTATCGCGAATGGCGTTTAAAAGTTCGAATTTCTTTTGTTGAAGTTCTTGGTCGAGTTTTTGAGAATAGGCTTTTTTCTCATCATCACTCATAGCCGCCGATTTTTCTTTATATTCATCTTGCGCTTGTTTGACGGCAGCTCTGTAAGTTTCATTAGCTTGCGCCATGTCTGGATGTTGATTGATTAATTGCTGATAGTTGGCAACTGCAATTGGTAATTGAGCAGCGTATGTAGTAACTGGATCGGTAAAAGCTAGTACTGCGAATAATACGAAGATTGAAAGTAAAATATTTTTAAATTTAAAATTACATATTTCCTCTTTTCTAGTTTTCATTGGATCAGCAGACGTAAAATGAGACTGTGAAAAAAAGTCTCAATTTTTCCCAACAAACACCATCACTACAAGGTTTACCTGTTAGTATTTAATTTTGCAGGACTGGTTATCAATAATCCCTTTACTGTTACACATTAGACATTATTCAACAATTCTAACAGCAATAGAGTTTCCTTTGTACTCATCTAAATCCTCTAATGCTATCCAACTACCTTCTTCATCTCTTAGCTTATGAAATCGAATAGTTGTATAATTACCATCAAATCCTACAATTATATGAAATTTATAACTTGGAAATTCCCTCTTTAATTTACATTCCCATATTTCAGATAACTTAACAGCTAGTGCAAGACCCTCCATAGGTTTTCCAATAGACCAATCGAAGTAGTCCTCTATCCGAAATTCATTGTAACTTGCTTCAAATCCAGTTTTATCATAATAGACAGATAATATCTTATCCTCGTCTAGTTCTTCAATAGTATTGTTATATTTTTTTAGTATCACAAATCCTTTTATCTCTAAGAACTCTGGCCATATTCTTACTAGTTTATTTAAAAACTCCTGATGAGATGTTTCTATGTTAGTTAAGCTCTCCAACATATTTTTATTACATTTAAGCATTATATCCTCCCAAAAATCATTTTAAAAATATTTTTTTTCACCTAATATTTCAAGCCCCTTATTTATCGCCCTTTGAACATCTTTATTTTCCATCATTTTTTGCACCTTGTTAGGTGCTAAATTACCAGCTTCATCAAAAAGCTTTCCTGTACGTGGATCAAATCTATATTTGATATTATTCGCATCATGATAATGAACATCACCTGGCCTTTTCCCTGGGTTTGGATTTTCAACATCGACTCTTTCTGTTTTTCCGTTTTGCCACTTTGTGTCATTAATAACTTTAGTACCATTTTTACCAAGCATCTCACCATCGTTATTCACGCTGGTTTGAGATTTACTAGATCCATCATTGTTGGGTTCCCCTGTAGACGCAGTCACCGTACCAATATTAACAACACTAGTATCCGATGTACCCGCCGTACTAGTTCCGCCTTTATCCTTATTATCATCCGTTTGTGCTGTAGGTGGGGGCGAAGGATTATTAGATGCATTATTATTAGGATTTGGTATCAGAGTAATACTAGAATCTTGAGTCTTATCATTCGTTAATGCAACAGGTCCATTCGGAGTAGCAACCGTCGTTCCGGTAATCCCATTCTTATTTATATCTAAAGTAAATGGTACGATACGATGAGTTGCCATCGCTTTATCCCAATCTTCTTTTTCCCATTTTTTCCTAGCTTCCCAACTTAATTTTTCCCCATATTCTCTCCATTCTCTATTCTTCTCGCCTTCTGCCAAAGATTGTTTATATAATTCCTCTATTTGAGCATAAGTCTCAGCAAACGCATCGTCAATTGCTTTTTGCCGAGCTATGCTATCATCAGTATCTTGATAAGTTTCAGTTTGATTATTAGAAACACTGTTACCTTCGTTTGTTGTATAAGAGAAACTAGTATCTCCCAAAAGGGTCTTATAATCTGGCTGATATGTTGATTCACTTGGAGTATATGTTGGTGTTGTAGATTCAGAATTTCCAGTGCTAGCCTCACTCCAAGGAGCTATTAATTCTCCTGCCTTGCTACACAAATACCATACTCCATCAACAAGCTTCTTAGAAGCGTCCATCGTCACTTTCGTTCCATTTGCTAAGATTATTGAAACAATTCCAACCGGAATTAATGCCTCTTCTAACTGACCATTATTTTTCGTTCCACTAGCCGCAGTGGAAGCGCCAGCTTGTGCTTGTCCACCTACAGCTTTTGATGCCGCAGCACCGATCAACGCACTACCCCATTGCCACATATCTGGTTGATTGGCAAAACGTTTTTTTAGTTCCCCTTGAACTGTTTCATTAATACCTGCCCCCACTGCACCTGATACAAAGCCACTACCGCCAAGGTCAGACATGACTCCGCCAACTAATGCATGAAGGGCAATCTTATTACTTCCGCCCTCATTCCAGGAATCTATCTTGGCTTGTAAAGCTTTAAGCTGGTCATCTGTTGCACCATGTTTCTTGGCATCATCATATTCATTTTGAGCAGCATCCTTGGCTCTATTAGAAAATTTATGAACTTCTTCATAAGCTAATTCACCAAATAAATTACTTAATTCCTGTTTTTCCTGAACTTTAGCCTTATCAAATATCTTGCCTAGAGCGTTTAATGAGCCATTTGTATCACGACTCAGGTTAGATATATCTTGTTTAGGATTACTGCGTATAGTGATTGTACCATTAGCAATCGCTGATTTCGTCGCACTGCTAGCATCGCCACTAGCAGGAACGCCAATATCAGGCGTAACACCTTTTTCGTTATATTTAGCGTCTTTAGAAGTATTAACATTGACCCCAACGCTGCTCGCGCTGTAATCCGCCTTATTTTGAATATCCGAGTACGTCAGCGTATCAGTAGACAGCTTATTCTTATCCGGCGTAGCCGTGCTCGCAATAACCGCACCCTTCAGATCGGTATTCTTCCCAACTTGTACGTCAAAGCCGCCTTTTCCTGCATAAATGCCTGCCTGTTCTGTAACACTAGCGTAATTGGAGTCGGCTTTCCCTTTATTAAATGAACCTGTCACACCACCAGCATGTCCCGTGGTACCACCAAAACTACTATTTTGACTCTTCGAGGTGTAGTTATCAATATCCTGCGCACTGGCAATATTCAGATTGCCACCGACATCTGCAATTACGCTCCCACCTTTTACTTGAGAACCAGTGATAGTAGTATCTTTACCTGAATTTAATGATACTGTTCCGCTGGCATTTATGACACTGCCTACATTGGTAGCAGAATCACCGTTTTCATTGCTACTTCCTTTACTAACGTTGCCTGTAAAGCCTACGCCAATAGTACCGCCAACTGACCAGGAAGAAGAACCGGAAGTACTGGTTGTCTGCTGTTTATTTTGGGCTGCATCGATATTGATGTTTTGGGCTGCATCCAGTGCAACATTAGCTGCATCAATTTTGGTTCCTTTTAGATTGATATCTCCGTCTCTCGCTATAATATTGACATCGTTACCTGCTGTAATGTTGGATGTATTGACTGTCTCGGTATGTACCGATTGTTCCGAAGTGGTTTGCGAGCTGCCTATGCTGACACTGATGTTTACTCCTTTTGTAAGGTTTGCTCTTGTCAAGCCACTATTCAATTGATCTTTGATATTTTTTAAATTACCTGCTGCCCGATAATCATATAAAGCTTTCAGGCGATCATCCTGCACCTCACTGGAGCGCTGAATATTATTGTAGGCATTTATGCCTGTTGCAGCAATGCCTCCACCCAAAGATACCGTCAAACCACTTTGTTTAAACTCATATTTTGTTAAACTGTCAACTGTATTGACGGTATTGTCAATGGTAACAGCTTTACCCAAGATATTGATATCTTTATTAGCAATTAAGGATGTACCTGCACTCAAGATACCTTGTGTACAACCACCAATTTTTCCTATTAAAGTAAAATTTTCTAAATTCACAGCAAAAAACCCACGACAAATTTCGCGGTGTGACTTTATCCATAAAATCGCCACTTTATAACCATAACTTCGCCAGGACGAAAATCGTAAAAGCCTTGAAAAATAAGGATTTGTATAAAATTATCCTTTTCTAAAAATTAAGCATAAATTCGCCAAAAGTACAATTTGTAAGCATAAAGTTGCCAGGAGTAAACGATCGTAAAAATAAAGACTAGCAGACTGTAGTCCACTAGCCTCTATTAGTAAAGCAAATTACAAGCCCAAACAAATAAATAATTAAATAATTCACCCCTGACACCAATAGTTTTCCCAAAGAGTTCTCCATTTCATTGCGTGTCATTTTCCACCGTTATTCGGATCTGAATACCTCCGCCAACGCAAATTCCGGTACATGGTCAATGAGATTCATTTCCTGGGCCAGTATGTAAAACCTTAGGAGTGCCTCTTGTTGTTCTGTTCCGAAATTCCATTTGATTACCTCAAGATATTCGTCAAGCTCTGCGAAAGAAAATGGATTGTCGGATAAAGTGGAGTTAATTGCCTGCCGTTTTTTTAAATAGCCATTTTTGAAACCGCGCGTAATGCGCTCATGAACGATCAATAAGAGATCTTGATGCTCACTAGCAAAATTGCGGTTCACTATCCA
This sequence comes from Pelosinus sp., assembly GCA_021372375.1. Lineage (GTDB taxonomy): Bacteria > Bacillota > Negativicutes > Propionisporales > Propionisporaceae > JAJFUN01. The sequence goes on from JAJFUN010000126.1 coordinate 6,943, forward strand.
TACAGCATATACCATGCAAAGCCCGGTAAACTTTTTCCACTCAGCGCCGATGTCGTAATAGTACAACCCCGCGACCGGATGATGATGGACATAAAGGGCGTCATCCCCAATAAGAAGTGTTGCTGTTGCATCCTCTTGCACCGCATTACCAGCCCCTACTTGACGTATAACGTAATTTGGCCGTGCCCCGTAAGACTTTTCCATTATAATCTTGAGCAGACAATGCGAAGTTGCCGATTTTGCTGTCAAAACAATTCTATCATTGGTCAAATCACTAATTGGCTTCTTGGAAATAAGGATGATGCTCTGTACCTCGCCATCAGCCGTTATGCAAACATCCGGCATAAGCAAAAACTGTTCACTGTTACGCGCATAAACAATAGAAGAAACCGGGCTGACATCAAGTTTGTGATTTATGATGTCATTATTGAGCACTGCCGGAACGGCTGAGGATACCTGCAATCCTTCCGCAAAACTTTCCTGTTGAAAACTATAGGTAAGTGGCAAACAGTTCAAAAAATTAATATGTCCGACTCTTGGAATTCTCATGAATAAACCTCCCTTTGCCGCATTCTAATTAATTTAATTATCTGTAATGAGCTCGGTCTCATTTGCCGAGCTTCCATGCAAAACATAATATAAAAACATGCAAATAACAACAACGATAGACATGCCTATATACAAACCACGAAAACCTAGTGTAGGAACCAAAAAGCCTAAAATGAAAGGCCCGATTCCCATGCCGGCATCAAAGATAGCAAAAAAAGTGGAGGTAGCCAAACCCACACGATGGGGCGGCGATACTTTTACCGAGATGGCTTGCGCAATCGGCGTAAATGTCCCATATCCCAAGCCGATAAAGGCTCCAGCCAATAATAGAATAAAGCCTTGATGAACCTGACTAAGGATAACCAGTCCTATTGCAAACAATAGAAATGCTGGATACATTACATAATTTTCGCCCTTTCGATCAGACATCGGACCGGTTAAAGGCCTAGAAATTAAAATAAACACGGCATACACAATAAAAAACATACTGCCCATATCCATTAAATTGATTTGCCTTGTATACGAAGAAAGAAAACTAACTATGCTCGAATAACTAAGACCCATAAACGCGCCAATTATCGCAATTGGTAAGGCTTTATATTCGATAAAATTATCTAACGTAAATTGTTTCATCTTATCAAGCTGCTCGCCCGTTAAATTCACCTCAGGTACTTTTAAAAAGCAGGCCGCTATGCAATTAACAATAGATAGAATGGTGCACAGCGCTAAAATCATGTTAAAACTGCCATGTTGATGGAGATACATACCTAAAAAAGGTCCAATAGCCGTAGCAATAGTCACACTCAATGCATAATAGCCAATACCTTCGCCTCGCCGCTCCTTGGGAGTAATGTTCGCAACAATAGTTCCTGTCGCTGTTGAAGCAATACCGAATCCTATCCCATGCAGGAAACGAATACAGAAAAGGATTAGCAAATTATTTATCATAAAATATAAAAGTGTTGCAGCTAAAAAAATACTCAAACCAAGATATAGCATCTTTTTTAGTCCAACTTGTGCCATTGATCTTCCAGCAAAGATACGTCCAAAAAGTCCGGCCACAATAAAAATACCAGCAGCAAGACCAGCTTCACTTGGCGATGCCTGTAAATTATCCATGGCGTAATCTACAATTATAACTGTTAATAGATAAAACACCAAATATATAATTAAATTTGCCATTGAATCAATCAAATAGTCTTTTGTCCATAATTGCTGTTTATTCATCCTTAATCTCCTATTACGTTTTATTTAATGATAAGAACAGGAATTTGAGAACAATGTACAACCTTATGACTCACGCTTCCCAAAAATTCCTTTATCCCACCCAAGCCTCTACTCCCCATAATGATAAGATCACACTTATACTCTTTAGCATGATTTAAAATAAGCTGAGCAGGCGACCCATTTAACAAGTATGTCTGAGAATAGTTTGGAATCTTGGCCAAAGAAATTTGGGCTTGTGCCATAATTTCTTGACTTTCTCGATATAGAACGTCCTCAATGTCTTGTATGTTATCCAAAACTGTATGAGGCAACTGAGGCATCGCAACTACATGGATAACTTCAATTTCTATTGCTTGATCCAATTTGGCAAGTTCTATCGCTTTTTCAAGCGCTTTTTGACTTAAATCCGAACCATCATAGGCAACCAAAGCTTTAGAGCATAACACTATTATTTCACTTCCTTTCACTGATTGACGAGCACTTGCTCTCGGCTTATCAAAAACATGAACTGTAGTAAATTATAGCATTGAATATTTATAATTAAAAATATATAATAAATTATAATTTAATTCCATTAATGCTATATGGGTGATATAAGGAGAGACTATTATGGAATTGCTACAATTAAAATATTTTCAGGTTGTTGCTCGCTTAGAAAACGTAACACGCGCAGCAGAAGAACTTCATATTGCACAGCCTTCACTTAGCAAAATAATTGCCCGTTTAGAAAAAGATGTAGGTGTTTCTTTATTCGAACGCTCTGGGAAGCGGCTGCGACTGAATGAGTTTGGTAAAGCCTTTCTTAAAAGAGTAGAACGAAGCATTAACGAATTAGCAGAAGGGAAACGGGAGTTAGCTGATTTAGCGAATTTCGGCCCCGGAAGCATTACGGTAGGTGCCACATCGGCACGTCTATTGCCAAACCTCTTAACTGAGTATCTAACCCAACATCCTCACGGTCAGTTCCGCTTCCTTCAAATTACAAATCAGCTAGAAATACAAAAACGGCTGTTGAATGGAGAAATCGACCTCTGCCTTTCTTTCCTGCCTATTGATCAGCCAAAAATTCATTGTCAGCCATTAGCAATCGAAGAAATTTTTCTTGCCGTATCGCCAGAACATCGCCTTTCTGGCCGTAATAGCATACAACTTAATGAAGTAGCTAATGAATCATTTATCAGCCTAACATCCGAATGCGGGCTTCGGGAAATTACAAATAAATTCTGCAAACAAGCAGGCTTCATCCCTACTATTGCATTTGAAATTAATAGCCTGGATGTGATATCAAGTTTGGTAATAGCCGGGCTTGGCATTGCCTTTTTGCCAGCATTTTGGCGATATAGAAATAGTATAGATACCCCTGTGCAATTACGTATTGAAAACCCAACTTGCCAGCGAACAATCTGGTTGGCATGGGTTAAAGAACGTTATATGTCAGTATCAACTCAAAAATTCAGTAAATTTGTTATTGAATACTTTTCGCGAAATTCAAGGAATGAGCATGAGAACAAGGTGTAATCAAGAAGGTATAAATACTAAAAATCCCGTTATCCATTGACATGTGAGCTGTCAAGGATAACGGGATTTTTATGTTCCCGAGTGTGTGAAGAAATCTCTGTATCTTTGATCTTCTATGATAATTTTTTAGGCTGGCGGATGCCTCAGAGCTTTCCAGGGAATCATCCAGCCTTAGCTGCACTATAAAATATATTTTTTTGCATGTCAAGAAGAGCCGCC